>DASQVF010000080.1:0-3783 GCA_035640915.1 Propionibacteriaceae bacterium | reverse complement strand
CGATACCGGCGTCGAACGAGCGAAGGAGGAAGACGGCATCATCGGGTCCACGATCGCGCGCGAGCCGCAGGCTCAGAAGATGAGCGGGTCGATCGCCGCGGCCACGAAGACCAGCGCCAGGTAGGAGTTCGACCAGTGGAACAGCCGCATCGGCTTCAGCGCGGCATCGGTCAGCCCCTGGGTGGCCCGCCACCAGAGCTGCCCGGACTCCCAGAGCAGGGCCCCGCCGGCGAGCACGGCCACGGTCAGGTAGACCCAGCCGGTGCCGGCGACCGGCCAGAGCAGCAGCGATGCCGCGACGGTCAGCACGGCGTACAGCATGATGTGGCGGCCCACCACGGCGGCCGACCGGACCACGGGCAGCATCGGCACGGCCGCGGCCGCGTAGTCCTCGCGGTAGCGCAGTGCCAGGGCCCAGGTGTGCGGCGGCGTCCACAGGAAGACGATCAGGAAGAGCACCAGGGGCACCCCGGACACCGACCCCGTCACCGCGGTCCAGCCGATCAAGGGCGGGAAGCAGCCGGCGATCCCGCCCCAGACGATGTTCTGCGGCGTGCGGCGCTTCAGCCACACGGTGTAGACACCGATGTAGAAGGCGTTCGCGCCCAAGGCCAGAGCGGCCGACAGCCAGTTCACGAAGAATCCGAGCCAGAGCGTCGCTACCACCCCGAGGACCAGCCCGAACAGGGTCGCCCCCCGGGGATCGACGATGTGCCGGGGCAGCGGACGACGACGGGTCCGCCGCATCCGCTCGTCGATGTCGCGGTCCAGGACGCAGTTGAAGGCGTTCGCGCTGGCCGCCGCCAGGCAGCCGCCGACCATGGTCAGCAGCACCAGCCGCAGCGGCGGCACGCCACCGGCGGCCAGGAACATGGCCGGCACCGTGGTGACCAGCAGCAGCTCGATGATCCGGGGCTTGGTCAGCCCGACGTACGCCGCGACGACGTCGCGGACCCGCGACGCGGTCGGAAGGCCGACATCGACCCGGGCGACATGATCACCGGCGGTCACCCGACCCGGCACGTCGATGCTCGTCACTGGCTCCACTTCACTCACGTCGGGAACACGTAGGGGCGAGTGTAACGGCCACGGCACCGCGGCCCGTCGTTTGGTTGGCACTTCGCCGGGGCAGAGAGAAAGCGTTGCCGGTGCGGCGAAGAGTCGACCGTCAGTCACTGTACGCAGCAGGCGGCGACCCCGATAGGCTCGTTACGTCCCACGCTGCCCGAAGCTCGATCGTCTCGTGGAAGGACCGCAACGCCGTGACCGATACCCAGACGGCTGATCAGGCCGTGGTTCCCGAGGACTGGACCGACCTGGACTCCCGGGCGGTGGACACCATTCGGGTGCTGGCGGCCGACGCAGTCCAGAAGGTCGGCAACGGTCACCCCGGCACCGCGATGAGCCTGGCTCCCGCCGCGTACCTGCTGTTCCAGAAGGTGATGCGGCACAACCCGAACGACACGCACTGGCCCGGCCGGGACCGCTTCGTGCTGTCCTGCGGCCACTCCAGCCTGACCCTGTACCTCCAGCTCTACCTGGGTGGCTTCGGGCTCGAGCTCGACGACATCAAGGCGCTGCGGACCTGGGACTCCAAGACCCCGGGACACCCGGAGTACGGGCACACCGACGGAGTGGAGATCACCACCGGCCCGCTCGGTCAGGGCGTTGCCAACTCGGTCGGGATGGCCATGGCCGCCCGCCGCGAGCGCGGCCTGCTCGACCCGGACGCCGCGCCGGGTGAGTCGCCGTTCGACCACCACATCTACTGCCTGGCCTCCGACGGCGACATCGAGGAGGGCGTCAGCAGCGAGGCCTCCTCGCTCGCCGGCACCCAGCGGCTGGGCAACCTGACCCTGATCTACGACAGCAACCGGATCTCGATCGAGGACGACACCAACATCGCCCTGTCGGAGGACGTCGCCGCCCGTTACGCGGCGTACGGCTGGCACGTGCAGACGGTGGACTGGACCAACGGCGACACGACCTACGCCGAGGACCTCGTGGCCCTGCAGGAGGCGATCGAGACGGCCCGGGGCGTCACCGACCGGCCCAGCTTCATCCAGCTCCGCACCATCATCGGCTGGCCGGCCCCCAAGCTGCAGGGCACCGGCAAGGCCCACGGCGCCGCCCTCGGTGAGGAGGAGGTCGCCGCGACCAAGAAGGTGCTGGGCTTCGACCCGGACAAGACCTTCGAGGTGTCCGAGGAGGTCATCGCCCATACCCGCAAGCTCGGCGACCGGGGACAGCAGGCGCAGGACGCGTGGCAGCAGCAGTTCGACGCCTGGGCCGAGGCGAACCCGGAGGGCAAGGCCCTCTACGACCGCTTCGTCGCCAACGAGCTCAGCCCGGGCTGGGACTCCGACCTGCCAACCTGGGACGCCGACCCCAAGGGGATCGCCACCCGGGCCGCCTCCGGCAAGGTGATCAACGCCATCACGCCGCGGATGCCCGAGCTGTGGGGCGGTTCGGCCGACCTTGCGGAGTCGAACAACACCACCCCGGAGGGCGAGCCGAGCTTCCTGCCCACCGACCGCCAGAGCAAGATGTTCCCGGGCCACCCGTACGGCCGGGTGCTGCACTTCGGCATCCGTGAGCACGCGATGGGCGCGATCCTGAACGGGATCAAGGCCCACGGCGGCACCCGCCCCTACGGCGCGACCTTCCTGACCTTCAGCGACTACATGCGGCCGGCGGTCCGGTTGGCGGCGCTGATGCGGCTGCCGGTGCTCTTCATCTGGACCCACGACTCCATCGGCCTCGGTGAGGACGGCCCGACGCACCAGCCGATCGAGCACCTCGCCGCCCTCCGGGTGATCCCCGGTCTGGATGTGATCCGGCCGGCCGACGCCAACGAGACCGCAGCCTGCTGGGCGGCGGCGCTGCGGAACAAGGACCGGCCCTCGGCGCTCATCCTGACCCGGCAGGCGCTGCCGATCGTCCCGCGCGGCGAGGACGGCTTCGCCGACACCTCCGACGTGGCCAAGGGCGGGTACGTCCTGCGCGACAGCGAGGGCGGCCCCGACGTGATCCTGATCGGCACCGGCTCGGAGGTGCAGTACGCGGTGGAGGCCCAGCGGCTGCTCGCCGACGAGGGCATCGCTGCCCGGGTGGTGTCGATGCCGTGCCGGGAGTGGTTCGACGAGCAGGACCAGTCCTACCGGGACTCGGTCATCCCGCCCGACGTCCGCGCCCGGGTGAGTGTGGAGGCCGGCGTGGCCAGCGGCTGGCGGGACCTGGTCGGCGACGCCGGCCGGATCATCAGCATCGACCACTACGGCGCCAGCGCATCGGGGTCCAAGCTGTTCGAGGAGTTCGGCTTCAGCGGCGCGAAGGTGGTCGAGGCGGCCAAGGAGAGCCTGGCCGCCGCTGACTCGACGAACGCGCCGACCCATCCGGCGCCCGCCGGACCCAAGGCCCCAGCCGACCTGGAAGCCGACCCGGGGGTCACCATCAGCTGATCCGAGCTGTCACATCCTTGATCAAGGAGGAAGCATCATGAGCGAACGACTTCAGGCACTGGCCGACGCCGGCGTCTCCATCTGGCTGGACGACCTCTCCCGGGACCGCATCAACTCGGGCAACCTAGCGGACCTGGTGGCCAACTCCTCGGTCACCGGCGTGACCACCAACCCGACGATCTTCGCCGCCGCGCTGTCCAAAGGGCACCTCTACGACGACCAGGTGCGAGAGCTGGCCGCCACCGACTCCGACGTCGAGGACACCATCAAGGCCTTGACCACCGACGACGTCCGCAACGCCTGTGACGTCTTCTCGGCCACC
>DASQVF010000079.1:0-2299 GCA_035640915.1 Propionibacteriaceae bacterium | reverse complement strand
CCGGAATCGCCGCTGCCGTCCTTCACCGGGCTGCAGCGGCTTCCTGATCCGTCGTCTTCTCCGGACCTGCCACCCGACATGCGGGAGCGCATCGCGTACGGCCGACTGGCCAATCCGCTGCCGTATGCGTTGCAGAACGACTACCGCCGCGACCTGCGGCCGCGGGACATCCCGGCGCTGGAGATCACCAACGGTCGGTTGGTGGCCTCGGTGCTGCCCGGCCTCGGCGGCCGGCTCTGGTCCCTCCACGACCGGACGACCGGGCGGGATCTGGTGTTCACCAACGGGCGCCTGCAGTTCGCCAACTTCGCTCTCACCGACGCCTGGTTCGCCGGCGGTATCGAGTGGAACCTCGGCTCCACCGGCCACTCGGCCACGACGTGCCGGCCGGTCTTCGCCGGCCGGGTGCCGTCCAAGCGGGGAGCCGCGCTGCGGATCTGGGAGTGGGAACGCACCCGCGACCTCGTCTTCTCGGTCGACCTGCTGATGCCTGCCGACCGTCGGTTGCTGCTCGCCTTCGTCCGCGTCCGCAACCCCGACCCGGATCCCAAGCCGCTCTACTGGTGGACCAATCTCGCCACTTCTGAGCAACCGGGCGTCCGGGTCCTCGCCCCGTCGAACCGAGCCTGGCGAACCGGGTACGACGGGTCCATCGCGGGCGTAGACGTCCCCTTCGCCGACGACCCGGCCACCGACATCAGCTATCCGCTGTCGTCGCAGCGAGCCGCCGACTACTTCTTCCGGACCCCGGCCGACCGCCGGCCGTGGATCGCAGCCGTGCAGGCCGACGGCAGCGGTCTCGTCCAGACCTCCACCACGGCGATGCGCGGCCGCAAGCTGTTCTGCTGGGGTACGGCCGCCGGCGGCCAGCGGTGGCAGGAGTGGCTCTGCGGGCCCGGTTCCCGCTACCTGGAGATCCAGGCCGGTCTGGCCACCACACAGCTGGAGCACCTCCGGTTGGACGGGAACGCCGAACTCAGCTGGGCGGAGGCCTACGCACCGGTGGAAGCGGACCCCGAGGCGGTGCACGGTTCCTGGCCGGAGGCCATCGCCGCGGTCACCGGGCTGGTCGGCCGGGCGATCCCAGCGGCGGAGCTCGACGAGTGGCACCGGTGGTGGCGGGCCGAGGTCGCCGACCAGCCGCCGCATCAGCTGGCGGCCGGCAGCGGCGCCGGCGCGGCGGAGCTCGCTGTCCGCGGCGAGGCTCCCGACCGCCTGCCGGGCACCCCGTTCGGACAGCCCGCCACTGACGGCTTCCGCCACCTGGCCGCGCTGGCCCGCGCCGGCGAGGTCGACCAGGACGCCGCGGGCGCGGAGGTTCTGGTGCCACCGATCAGTGATCGCTGGGGACCGGTGCTCGAGCGAGCGGCGGGCGGCTGGTGGGGCGAGCTCATGGCGGCGATCCGGGCCCACGCCCGAGGCGAGCTCGTGGAGGCGCGGCTCCGCTACCTGCGCTCGGACCACCTCCGCTCGACCTCCTGGGCGGCTCGCGGCCTGGCCCTGCTCGCCGACACCCGGGGCGAGCAGGCGAGCGCCGCCGACCTCTATGCCCGCGCCGTCGCGCAGGCCCCGGCCTGCCTGCCGCTCCTGGTGGAGGCCACCGACCAGCTGCTCGCGTCCGCCCGACCCGCCGCCTGCCTGGCGATGATCGACGAGGCGCCGGAACAGGTCGCGGAGCACGGCCGGGTCGTCCTGCAGCGGGTCCGCGCCTTGCTGGCCGACGGGCAGGCCGACGCGGCTCGCGCCCTGCTCGAGGCTGGGATCGAGGTACCCGACCTTCGAGAGGGGGAGACGCTGGGGATGCTGTGGAGCGCGGCCTTCAGCGACCGGCCGCTGCCGCCCTCCTACGACTTCCGGATGCGCCCCGATCTCGACTCGTGACGCCGGGAGCTACTGGTTGATGCGGTAGACGTCGTAGACGGCATCGACACTGCGGATGGCCCGGAGGACGTGGTCCAGGTGCTTCGGGTCGGCGGTCTCGAAGGTGAACTTCGCCTTGCAGATTCGGTCCTTGCTGGTGTTCAGCGCGGCCGACAGGATGTTGACGTGCTGGTCCGACAGGGCCCGGGTGATGTCGGACAGCAACCGGTTACGGTCCAGGGCCTCGACCTGGATGGCGACCAGGAACGCGCTCTTCGCATTCGGCGCCCAGGTCACGTCCACCAGCCGCTCGGCCTCGCTCCGCAGGCTGTCGGCGTTGACGCAGGCGGTCCGGTGCACCGAGACCCCCGAGCCCTTGGTGACGAAGCCCATGATGTCGTCGCCGGGAACCGGGGTGCAGCACTTCGCCAGCTTGACC
>DASQVF010000078.1:0-6661 GCA_035640915.1 Propionibacteriaceae bacterium | reverse complement strand
CCCGGTGAGCGCCAAGTGGACCCCGGACTACCTGGACATGGCCCAGACCGAGGAAGGTGCGAAGAAGCGGGACATCCACCTGCTGGGCTGGACGGGTGACTACAACGACCCGGACAACTTCCTGGGCGTCTTCTTCGGCGTGCAGACCGCCGAGTGGGGCTTCAACAACAAGGCGCTGTTCGACTCGCTGAAGGCCGCTCGCGAGCTGCCGACCGTCGAGGAGCAGAAGCCCGCGTACGAGGCGATCAGCGAGGACATCGCCAAGTTCGCTCCGGGCGTGCCGCTGGCCCATCCGGCTCCGTCGCTGGCCTTCGCCAAGGAGGTCCAGGGCTACGTGGCCAGCCCGGTGCAGGACGAGGTCTGGAACAACGTCACCGTCGGCTGAGTGACCTCTTGTCCTCTCGACAGGCTCAGGACGCGGCAATGCGTGCTGAGCCTGTCGGGGCTCGGAGCCCAGGTCCGAGCCCAGCCATGCCGGCAGCGCCGGTCCGAGCACGGGAGGTGAGTCCTTGCTGAGATTCATCGTCCGTCGGCTGCTGCTGATGATCCCGGTGCTGTTCGGGCTCAGCGTGCTGCTGTTCGCCTGGGTCCGCGCGCTGCCCGGCGACCCGGCGCGGAGCCTGCTGGGCGATAAGGCCACGCCGGAGTCGGTGGCCCGGGTGAACGCGCAGTACGGCTTCGACCGGCCGATCCTCGAGCAGTACCTCACCTACATCGGGGCGCTGCTGCGGGGCGACTTCGGCACCTCCCCGCGGACCGGCCAGCCGGTGCTGGGCACCTTTCTGGACCGCTTCCCGGCGACCATCGAGCTGAGCCTGGCCGCACTGCTGTTCGCGATCGTGGTCGGCATCCCGCTCGGCTACTTCGCGGCCAAGCGGGCGGGAGGCGTGATCGATGCCCTCACCGTCGGCGGCTCCCTGCTGGGCGTCGTGGTGCCGGTGTTCGTGCTGGCGTACCTGCTGAAGATCGTCTTCGCGGTCGGGCTGCCCGGGCCGCTGCAGGTGCTGGCCTTTCTTCCCGCGTCCGGCCGGCAGAACCCGCGGATCGACGCCACCCACATCACCAACTTCTACGTCCTGGACGGGATCGCCACCCGGGAGTGGGATGCCGCCGGGGATGCCGTCCTGCACCTGATCCTGCCGGCGATCGCCCTCGGCTCGATCCCGCTGGCGATCATCGTCCGGATGACCCGGGCCTCGGTGCTGGAGGTGCTGAACGAGGACTACGTCCGCACCGCCCACGCCAAGGGCCTGGCTCCGTCGCTGATCACCCGCCGACACGTGCTGCGCAACGCAATGCTGCCGGTCGTCACCACCATCGGCCTGCAGACCGGCGCCCTGCTGGCCGGCGCGGTGCTCACCGAGTCGGTCTTCGCGTTCAACGGCATCGGGTCCTACCTGTTCGACGCCATCAGCTCGCTGGACTTCGCCGTGCTGCAGGGCTTCATCCTGTTCATCGCCGTGGTGTACGCGCTGGTCAACCTGGCCGTGGACATCGGCTACGGCGTCATCGACCCGAGATTGAGGACACGGTAGATGTTCGGATCCTTCTGGCGCGCGCGCCGCCTCTGGTCGTCGGTCACCGAGGACGAAAACTCCACCGATGGCGAGTTTCCGACCGGCCGCCGCCGGATCCGGGGTGAAAAGTCGCCACTGGCCGACTTTTCCTCGTGTGGAGACGAGATCGTGTTCCGGCCGGAGCCGCGTACGCCCGGGCCGGGCGCCGCCTGGAGCGGAGGTCGACTGTGACGGCGCAGGCGGCTCGGCCACAGGCCCTGTCGGAGCTGATGACCGACCCGCTGAGCGAGGAGCGGGGCACCAGCCTCTGGCAGGGCGCATTCCAGCGGTTGCGCCGCAACCCCGGCGCCATCGTCGGACTGGTCATCGTGGCGGCGTTCGTGCTGGTCGCGCTGCTGGCCCCGGTGCTCACCCCGTACCAGCCGGGCAGCAGCGAGTGGATCGGCGAGGTGACCCCGTCCAGCGTCCCCGGGCCCTCTCCGGGGCATCCGCTCGGCCTCGACTCGTTCGGCTCCGACCTGCTCACCCAGCTGCTCTACGGCGCCCGATCGTCGCTGATCATCGGTGTGGTGTCGACCAGCTTCGGACTGCTGGGCGGCGCCATCCTCGGCCTGCTGGCCGGGGCGTTCGGCGGCTGGGTGGACACCCTGGTGATGCGGATCGTGGACATCCTGCTGTCCATCCCGTCGCTGCTGCTGGCGGTCAGTGTCGCCGCGGTGATGGGGCAGAGCCCGCTGGCCATCATGATCGCGATCGCGGCCGCCCAGGTGCCGATCTTCGCCCGGCTGCTGCGCGGGTCGATGCTCGGCCAGCGCCGGCAGGACTACGTGCTCGCCTCGTTCTCGCTCGGACTGCGACGGCGCACCATCGTGATGAGCCACGTGCTGCCCAACTCGCTCGGGCCGGTGATCGTGCAGGCCACCCTCACCCTCGCCACCGCGATCATCGAGGTGGCCGCCCTGTCCTACCTCGGCCTCGGCGCGCCCGACCCGGCGATCGCCGAGTGGGGCCGGATGCTGGTCAAGGCCCAGGACCGGCTGCAGACCGACCCGCACCTCGCCGTGCTGCCCGGCCTGTGCATCGCGGTCACCGCGCTCGGCTTCACCTTGTTCGGAGAGGCCCTGCGCGAGGCCCTCGACCCGAAGAGTCGGCGATGATCAGGCACAGTCCCGAAGACGAGGCGCTGAGATGAGCAGCCAGCTGACGACGGTGGGTCCCCGCGGAGCGCGCTCACCGGTGAACCGGGACGAGGTGCTGCTGGAGATCAAGAACCTGAGCGTCACGTTCCAACGACGGGGCGGCAAGCCGACGCATGCGGTCGATGGGGTCTCGTACGCGGTGAAGCCCGGTGAGATCGTCGGCGTGGTGGGAGAGTCCGGCAGCGGGAAGTCGGTGACCTCGCTGGCCCTGATGGGCCTGCTGCCCAGACGGGGGGTGCAGATCAGCGGGGAGGCCCTTTACCGGGGGCGCAACCTGCTCACCCTGAGCGCCAAGGAGATGTCGGACCTCCGTGGCAGCGAGCTGGCCATGGTCTTCCAGGACCCGATGAGCTCGCTCAACCCGGTGGTGCCCATCGGGACCCAGGTCACCGAGGTGTTGCTGCGGCACCAGGACGTGACCCGGGCACAGGCCAGGGACGAGGCAGGGGACCTGCTCCGCCGCTGCGGCATCCCCGACCCGCTCCGCCGGCTGCGCGAGTATCCACATCAGCTCTCCGGTGGTATGCGGCAGCGAGCGCTGATCGCCATCGCCCTGGCCTGCAAGCCGGCGCTGCTGATCTGTGACGAGCCGACCACCGCCCTGGATGTCACCATCCAGGCCCAGGTGCTGGAGCTGCTCAAGGAGCTGGTCAACGACCTCGGCACGGCGATGGTGATGATCACCCACGACCTGGGCGTGGTCGCCGGCCTGTGCGACTTCGTGAACGTGATGTATGCCGGTCGGATCGTGGAGTCGGCGCACCGCCGGGACCTGTTCGACCACCCGCGGCACCGCTACACCGAGGGCCTGCTCAACTCGATCCCCCGGCTGGACGCTCCCCGGGGTGAGGCGTTGCGGCCGATCGCCGGTACGCCACGGGACACGGTGTCCTGGTCCAAGGCCTGTGCGTTCGCGCCGCGCTGCGCCCACGCTGACGACGCCTGCATCCGCGGCGACCTGGAGCTGGCGCCGATGGGCCGCAGCGGCCACCGCGTACGCTGCGTGCACCCGGCGCCGGAGAACGCGGACACCACCGAGCACGCCCACCTGAGCGGAGTGCACATCACAGCGGACCCGCAGGCGACGGGGGAGAGGGGGCGGGAGTGAGCGACCCGCTGCTGCGCGTCGAGGGCCTGAAGGTGCACTTCCCGATCCGGCGCGGCATCGTGATCGACCGGACCATCGGCCACGTCCGCGCCGTGGACGGGGTGGACCTCGAGGTGGCGCGCGGCCAGACCTACGGGCTGGTCGGGGAGTCCGGCTGCGGCAAGTCGACGCTGGGCCGGGCGATCCTGCGCCTGGAGGAACCGACGGGCGGGAAGGTGACCTTCGACGGGCAGGACTTCGGCTCGCTGAAGGGGGAGGGGCTGCGCAAGGCTCGGCGGCGGATGCAGATGGTCTTCCAGGACCCGCTCGCCAGCCTCGACCCGCGGCAGTCGGTGGAGAGCCTGCTGGTCGAGCCGCTGACCGTGCATGGGCTGTCACCGTCCGACATCGAGGAGTTCGGCGGCAACTCGGCCAAGAGCCATCTCGCCAAGGCCGTGTCGATGCTCGAGGTGGTGAACCTCCCGCGGGCGGCGCTGGCCAAGTACCCGCACGAGTTCTCCGGCGGCCAGCGGCAGCGGATCGGGATCGCCCGCGCGATGATCCTCAACCCCGACCTGGTGATCGCCGACGAGCCGGTGAGCGCGCTCGACGTGTCCGTGCAGGCCCAGGTGATCAACCTGCTGGAGCGGCTGCAGGACATGCTCGGCCTGACCTACATCGTGATCGCGCACGACCTGGCCGTGGTCCGGCACATCAGCGACCTGATCGGGGTGATGTACCTCGGCACGTTGGTGGAGCAGGCCCAGAGCGACGACCTGTACGCCAGCCCGCTGCACCCGTACACGATCGCGCTGATGTCGGCCATCCCCATCCCCGACCCGGCGGTGGAGGACCAGCGGGAGCGGATCCTGCTCCGCGGGGACCTGCCCAGCCCGGCCAACCCGCCGAAGGGCTGCCGGTTCCACACCCGCTGCCCGTACCGACAGCCCACCCGCTGCGACACCGAGGTGCCGGCGCTCCGGTCGATCGAGGGGCAGCCGCCCGAGCGCCTGGTCGCCTGTCACTACGCCGAGGAGATCCTGGGCGGCCAGGTCGGCGTGCGGGACACGAGCCTGATCGTCGAGGCGGCGGTCTAGATGGCTGAGGTGTTCTTCGGCCAGTCGGAGACCCAGGTCGGGGTGGTCGGCGTGCTGGCCGGTCCGGCCGGCGTACGTCGGGTCGGCTGGCGGCTGAACCCGCGGGGCGCCTCGACCCAGCCCGACGAGACGGTGCGGGCGGCACTGGTCCAGCTGGGTGAGTACTTCGCCGGCCGGCGTCGCGAGTTCGACCTGCCGCTGGAGTGGCCGCGGCTGGAGCCGACTACCGCGGCCGTTCTGACCGCACTGCTCGCGGTGGGGTACGGCGAGACGGTGACCTACGGCGAGCTGGCCCGGCGTAGCGGCACCGGCGTCCCGGCCCGGGCGATCGGCTCGATCATGGCCGCCAACCCGTGGCCGATCGTCGTGCCCTGCCACCGGGTGGTGGCGGCCGACGGGCTCGGCGGCTACTCCGGCGGGGAGCCGGGCCACGAGCTGGAGACCAAACGCTGGCTGCTGGAGAACGAGGGAGCACTCCCGCCCGTCCTGGTCTAGCGGCTCCGGCCGCTCCTCCGACACTGCGCCGCGCCCGGGTTGCCGAAACCCACGTGCACGTGAGTTGCAGCGGCGATACCCAGGTTGCAACCTGGGTATCGCCGCGGGAACCAACGTGTACGTGAGTTCCTGCGAAGGGCGCCGCGTCCCCAGCGCATACATTGGCCTCCGTGACAGTTGCCGAGCAAGCTCACCGATCCCGTGCTGCCGCCGTGGAGCTGGCCCGGGCCACCCGGTCGGTCAAGGACGCCGGCCTGCACGCCATGGCCGACGCCCTGGACAAGGCCGAGACGGCGGTGCTCGAGGCCAACGCGGTCGACGTGGCGCGCGCCGAGGGCGCCGGGACCAGCCCGGCGCTGATCGACCGGTTGCGGCTGAGCCCGGCCCGGGTTGCCGGCATGGCGGACGGGCTACGGGCGCTCGCGGCGCTGCCCGACCCGGTGGGGGACGTGGTCCGCGGGTGGACGAACGCCAACGGGGTGCAGGTCCGCCAGGTGCGGGTGCCGTTCGGGGTGGTCGGCATCATCTACGAGGCCCGGCCGAACGTAACCGCCGACGCGGCCGGCATCTGCCTCAAGTCCGGCAACGCGGTGCTGCTGCGTGGCTCCTCCTCGGCGGCCAGCTCGAACGCGGCGGTCGTCGAGGCTCTGCAGGTCGGCCTGGCCGACGCCGGACTGCCGGCCGACGCCGTCCAGCTGGTGCCCGGTCCGCGCGAGGTGACCGCTGAGCTGATGGCGGCGCGGGGACTGGTCGACGTGCTCATCCCGCGCGGTGGCGCCGGGCTGATCGAGACGGTGGTGCGGGACAGCCAGGTGCCGGTGATCGAGACCGGGGTGGGCAACTGCCATCTGTACGTCGACGCCAGTGGCGACGAGCAGATGGCCCTGGACATCCTGCTCAACGCCAAGGTGCAGCGGCCCTCGGTGTGCAACGCGATCGAGACCCTCCTGGTGCACGTCGACCGGGCGCCGACGTTCCTGCCGCGGGCGCTGCAGGCGCTGGAGCAGGCGGGGGTGACGGTGCACGGCGATGCGCGGGTAGACGGGTACGGGACCGTTGTGCCCGCGGAGGAGACCGACTTCGCGACCGAGTACCTGTCGCTGGACATAGCAGCGTCGGTCGTCGACTCCCTGGACGGCGCGCTGCACCACATCCGGCGCTACAGCACCGGGCACAGCGAGACCATCGTGACCGACTCCCAGACCTCGGCCGCCCGCTTCACCACCGCAGTGGACGCAGCCGCGGTGCTGGTCAACGCCTCGAGCC
>DASQVF010000077.1:0-6936 GCA_035640915.1 Propionibacteriaceae bacterium | reverse complement strand
AAGCTGTTCCTCAGCCGGGAGACGGTCAAGACGCACCTGAGCAGCCTGCTGCTCAAGCTCGGCGCGCGGGACCGGACCCAGGCGGTGATCGCCGCCTACGACAGCGGGTTCGTGACCCGGTAGGGAAACCGGCTGTCCTAGCCCCGGGCCAGTCGGCAGCACAGCCGATGGAGGACCCGGAACATCTCGAACACCCGGCTGGATGTCGAAATCGTCAGTGACGGAGCGACGCGTAGGTAGGACTCGGCCGACGCCAATGGCCGTGCGACGACTGAAGGAGGAACGATGCGCTGCATGATTCTGGTCAAGGCCCGGGAGGATGTCGGACCGCCGCCACCCAGCCTGTTGGCCGCGATGGGATCCGGCATCGCTGAGCTGATGCAGTCCGGCGTGATGGTGGAGACCGGTGCCCTGCTGCCCAGCAGCGCCGCGGCCCGGGTCCGGCTGACCGGCGACTCGGTGGCGGTGACCGACGGCCCGTTCACCGAGGCGACCGAGCTGGTGGGCGGCTACTCGGTGGTGCAGGTCCAGACCCTCTCGGAGGCGGTCGAGCTGGCCCGGCGGCTGATCGAGATCCACCGGGACCACTGGCCGGAGTGGCAGGGCGAGGCCGAGGTCCGGCCGCTGGCCGAGCCGCCCGCTTCCTGACCGCGTCTGGGCCGTGCTGGGATGGGGATGTGCCATCAGGCGAGTCCTCGACGGCGGTCGCGGAGGTGTGGCGGCGGGAGTCGCCCCGGGTCATCGCTGGTCTGATGCGGATGACCCGCGACCTCGCCCTGGCCGAGGACCTCGCTCAGGATGCCCTCGTCGCTGCCCTCGAGCAGTGGTCGGCGACGGGGGTGCCGAGCAATCCCGGCGCCTGGCTGATGACGGTGGCCAAGCGGCGGGCGGTGGACCACTTCCGCCGCGAAGAACGGGCCCGCGTCCGGCAGTCCGATCTCGGCCGTTCGCTGGCCGAGAAGGAGGAGGCGGAGATGCCCGACCTGGACGCGGCGGTGGATTTCATCGCGGACGACCAGCTGCGGTTGATGTTCGTGTCCTGCCATCCGGTGCTGCCGGTGTCCTCCCGGGTGGCGCTCACGCTGCGGCTGCTGGGCGGCTTGACCACTGCGGAGGTGGCTCGGGCGCTGCTCGCCGACGAGCGGGCGGTCGCGCAGCGGATCGTCCGCGCCAAACGGACGCTGGCGTCGGCCCGGGTGCCGTTCGAGGTGCCCGTCGGCGCTGAGCGCGAGGCTCGGCTGGCCGCGGTCCTCGAGGTGGTGTACCTGATCTTCACCGAGGGCTACGCCGCCACCAGCGGGACGGCGTGGACCCGACCCGAGCTGTGTACCGAGGCGATCCGGCTGGCCCGGCTGCTGGCCGACCTGGCCCCGGCCGAACCGGAGGTCCACGGCCTCCTCGCCCTGCTGCAGCTGCAGGCCTCCCGACTGCCCGCCCGCACCACTGCCGCCGGTGAGCCGGTGCTACTCCGCGACCAGGACCGAACGCGGTGGGATACCCACCTGATCCAGCGGGGACTGGCCGCCCTGACCACCGCGAAGGCTCTCCCGGGAGCACCCGGCCCGTACGCCCTGCAAGCGGCCATCGCCGCCTGCCACGCCCGCGCCAGCAGCGTCGAGGAGACGGACTGGCGCCAGATTGCCGCGCTTTACGACAGGCTGGCCGGCCTCAACCCCTCCCCGGTCGTCCAGCTCAACCGCGCCGTCGCCCACGGCATGGCTTTCGGACCCGTCGCCGGGCTTGGCCTCCTCGAGGTCGTGCAGGCCGACCCGGCACTACGCCACTACCACCTGCTGCCCAGCGTTCGTGCCGACCTCCTCGCCCAGCTCGGGCGATACGACGAGGCCCGGACAGAGCTCTCCCGCGCCGCGGCGATGGCCCGCAACGACCAGGAGCGAACTCTTCTGCAACGCCGGGCGGAGAGCCTGCCGAACCCTGGGCCCTAGATCTGCCGCGTCGAAGAGATTCGTCGACCGATGTCGATCCAGCGATCCGCCGGGCGACGCCTAGGTGACAACCCACCCCAGCGTCCAGGAGGACAGCATGAACACCGCTACTCGTCCCACCGCCGGCGTCACCTCGACGGCGGACCCGCGCCACGACCGGATCGGCCTGCTGACCGCCGGCATGGTGGCCGGACCACTGCTCCCGGCAGTCAGCTTCGTCCAGATCCCCTTCCGCGAGGGATTCGACATGACCAAGCACGCGTTCAGCTTCCTCCTGATCGGACCCGGCGGCTGGCTGCAGATCATCAACTACCTTCTCGCCGGAGCGCTCTACGTGATCTGCGGGATCGGGCTGCGGGCGGCGATGCGCGGCAAGACCGGTCGAGCCGCCCAGATCCTGGCCGGCGGTCTCGGTGCCGGACTGATCATCGCCGGGCTGTTCCCCCCGCCACCATCCTTCGGCTACCCGGTCGGCGCGCCGGCCGGAGCGCCTGCGCAGGTCACCACCACCGCGGTCCTGCACGCCGTCGGCTTCGGCCTCGGCGTACTGAGCTTCTGCGCGCTGCTGTTCGTCCTCGCGGTCTGGTTCTGGCGCAACGCGTCACGCCGCTGGGCAGTCGTCGCCGCGGTCGCGGCAACCTCCCTGCTCGCCGTGCCGCCGACCTCGAGCCAGCCCTACGGCACGGTGCTGCTGTACGTGGTCGTCACCACCGCCTGGATCACCACCGCCGTGCTGCTCAGCCGGATCCGTGCCGCCGTCAGCCGCTAACCCGAACCTTCCCCGGGGAGCCGCAGCGTGCGCATCCCGCTGACGTCGAGCCACACCGAGGTCGGCGTCCGCGCGAGTCGCAGCACGGCTTCACCGCATCCCGGACAGCGGGCGACCAGCCCGGGATCGGGTCCGTAGACGGCGAGCTCGGCCACGACCGTGGAATGTCCGCACCCGGCGCAGCTGACCACTGCGGAGGTCATCTCGGTGACGAAGATCTCCGACATCGGACCGGCCAGGATGTTCCCGTCGTACGTCGCGTTCATGTCAGCTCCTTGCTGTCAGGCTCCGCCGAACCGCTCGGTCCGGATCCGGGCGGCATCGTGGCCGGCGGCCAGTAACAGGCTCGCCGTCGCCTCGACGAAGTTCGTGGGCCCGCACACGTAGCAGGTCGGGGCGAGGTTCGGCGGCCATCCATGCCGCATCAGGTCCTCGGCCTGTAGCCGGCCAGGCTTGCGGGGATCGTCCTCGACACCCCTCCGGGTGTAGATCCAGGCCACCTCGAGATCGGCGTCCTCGGCGGCCCGGCTGCGCAGCTCCGCCGCGTAGATCCGGTCCTCGGGGCTGCGAACCGAGGCGAGGAGCCGGAACGGTGCCCGGCTGACGCCGGCCCGAGCGCGGATCATGGCCATCAGGGGGACGACGCCCGAGCCGCCGCCGACCAGCAGGACCGGTCCCGGGTCACCGGTGCGCCAGACGAACCAACCGCCGAAGGGGCCCCGTACCTCCAGCTCGTCGCCCGCGGCCAGCTCGTCGGCCAGGAACGGTGACACCTCGCCGTCGTCGAGCCGCTGGACGGTGATCTCGATGCGGTCGCCGTCGGCGGGTGCCGCGAGCGAGTAGCTGCGGGACGCCGAATAGCCGTCCTCGGCGGTCAGTCGCACGTCCACGTGCTGGCCGGCCAGGTGTCCCGGCCAGTCCTCCACCTCGAACACCAGCGTGTACGCGGTGCTGGTCTCCGCCCATCGGTCCGCGAGAACGGCCCGCTGCCAGGCGCGCCGCGCCGTCAATCCCCTTGGTACCGCTGCTCGCGCCATGGGTCGCCGTAGTCGTGGTAGCCGAGCTGCTCCCAGAATCCTGGTTCGTCCTCGAGCAGCAGGTCGAGCCCGCGGACCCATTTGGCGGACTTCCAGAAGTACAGATGGGGGACCAGCAACCGTGCCGGTCCGCCGTGCTGGGCCGGGAGCGGATCGCCGTCGTACTCGATCGCGATCCACGCCTTGCCCTCGCGGAGGTCCTCGACGGGAAGGTTGGTGGTGTAGCCGCCGTAGCTGCGCACCAGCGCGTAGTCGGCGTCGGTGTCGACGGCGTCGAGCAGCACGTCCAGCGAGACTCCCCGCCACGAGGTGTCCAACTTGCTCCAGGCGGTCACGCAGTGGACGTCGACCGTGATCTCCTCCATCGGCAGCCCGGTCAGCTCCGGCCAGGACCACTCCCGAACACCCCCGCTCTCGTTCCGGACGGTGAAGGTCCAGGCATCGAGCGGCACCCGCGGCGTAGGCCCGGCCGAGAGAACTGGGAAGTCGTTCGTCAGGTACTGACCCGGTGGAAGTCGATCGTCGTCCGCCCGACGTCGCCGGAAGCCTCGGGTCACAATGCTCATGGCGTTCTCCTGACTGCGGGCGGAAGCGGGTGTAGTCAGCAGTCTTCACCCGATCGACCTCCACTGGGTAGATCGTGGAGCCGCGGTCCGGTCACCCCATCAGGGAAGGTGCGGTGATCAGTCGGGCGAGGGTGTCAAGGGCGTCCGGGACCAGCCGGTAGTACGCCCACTTGCCGCGCTGCTCACGAGCCAGCACGCCCGCGTCGACGAGGACCCTCAGGTGGTGGGAGACGGTCGGCTGGGACAGCCCGATCGGACCGGTGAAGTCGCAGACGCACACCTCGCCGGACTCCGCAGCGGCGACGATCGAGATCAGCCGTAGCCGGGCCGGATCGGCGACCGCCTTCAACGCGCCGGACAGCCGCTCGGCATCGGCCTGCCCGAGCACCTCACCGGTGACCGGAGAGCAGCAGGCTTCCAGCACGGTCAGCGGCTTCCCCACACCCAACAGCCTACGTCACGCATTGACAGACGTCGATATGAGGTGCCTATCATGTATCGACATTCATCGATCCGTGCCGACGACCTTGGAGAACCTCATGACCGACACCGCCAGCTCCGACCTCCGTGAGCAGGTTCGCGACCGTTACGCCGCCGCCGCCTCCGCCGTCCGGGACGGGGCCGGGCCGGCGTCCTGTTGCCCGCCGGCCGTGGAAGCCGACGACCGGTTCGGCGGCACGCTCTACACCGACCTCGACCGGGGCGGCCTCCCGGTGGCCGCGGTCGCGGCCAGTCTCGGCTGCGGCAACCCCACTGCCGTCGCGGACCTCCGGCCCGGTGAACGGGTCCTGGACCTCGGCTCGGGCGGCGGCATCGACGTGCTGTTGTCGGCCAAGCGGGTCGGACCGACCGGTTTCGCGTACGGGGTCGACATGACCGCGGAGATGCTGGAGCTGGCCCGCGCCAACGCCGCCGAGGCCGGCGCCACCAACGTCGAGTTCGTCCGGGGCACCATCGAGGACGTCCCGCTGCCGGACGCCTCGGTCGACGTGGTGATCTCCAACTGCGTGATCAACCTCAGCGTCGACAAGCCGAAGGTGATCACCGAGATGTTCCGGCTGCTCACTCCCGGTGGACGGATCGGCATCTCCGACGTGGTGGCGGAGGACCACCTCGACCCGGCGGACCGGGCCGAGCGGGGGTCCTACGTCGGCTGCATCGCCGGCGCCCTGTCCCGCAGGGAGTACCTCGACGGGCTGACGGCCGCCGGGTTCGTCGACGTCTCGGTCCGGTTCACCCAGCAGGTCGCCGACGGAATGCACAACGCGATCATCCGAGCGACCAAGCCGGGTGGCTGACAGCCGCACCAGATCGACCCCGCTGCGCTCCCCCTTGACACTCACAACCGAGGACCGCCGATGACCGGCAAGCCGTCCGTTCTGTTCGTCTGCGTCCACAACGCCGGTAGGTCGCAGATGGCCGCCGGCTACCTCAGCCACCTCGCCGGCGGTGCCATCGAGGTCCGCTCCGCCGGCTCGGAACCCGGCGAACGCATCAACCCCGTCGCCGTCCAGGCCATGGCCGAAGAGGGCATCGACATCGCCGCCGAACGGCCCAAGATCCTCACCACGGACGCTGTGCAGGCCGCGGACGTGGTGATCACCATGGGCTGCGGGGATGCCTGCCCGTTCTACCCTGGGAAGCGCTACGAGGACTGGATCCTCGACGACCCCGCCGGACAGGACTTGGCCCACGTCCGGCCCATCCGCGACCAGATCCGCCGGCGCGTGGAGAACCTCATCTCCGAGCTCACCGCGTCGGCGTCAGGATGACGAGCACCCGCGGGGGGCGCTGGAGGTGGACGCCTCGCTCGCCCACACCGGGAGCAGGTCGCCGGCAGTGACCTGCTGCCCGACGGCATGGCTCGGCTCACCGAACTAGCGGCGAGCGGCGCCTAGCTCCAGGGCGGGGTGCCGCGCGGCGGTGAGGGCCGCTTCTGTGTCGGCGACGACCAGGTCGGCGTTCATGTGGGCGCCGGCCAGGGCGCCTGCTGCGGCCGAAGCACCGACCTGGGCGGTCAGATCGGTGGCGTTGCCGGCCACCCACACGCCGGGAACGCCGGTGGTGCCGGCAATGCCGGTCACGAAGCGGCGGCCCGTCCCGCCGGGCAGTTCCTCCATTGGCAGTGCGAGGTCCTCCAGCCCATCGGTGCGGGCCAGCATCACGGTCGCCACGGCAAGGATGCGTCGGCCGACCAGTTCGCCGTCCGCCAGGAGGACGCCCTGGATACCGCCGCCCTCGGCCGAGACCACCCGGGCGACCCGGGTGTCGATGACGTGAATGCGACGGGCGGCGAAGCGCGCGCGCACCTCCTCGTCCAGGTCGGTCCCGCAGGTGAAATAGACAAGGTCGTCGGTCAGCTGGCGGAACAGCAGCGCATGGTGGACGGAGGCCGGACCCACGGCCAGGATGCCGATGGGCTTGTCGCGCACCTCCCACCCGTGGCAATAGGGGCAGTGCACCACACTGTGCCCCCAGTGTTCTGCCAGCCCTGGCACGTCCGGAAGCACGTCCCGCAGTCCGGTCGCGACCAGGAGGCGCCGTCCCCGCACGATGGCACCATCGCTGAGGGTGACCGTGAAGCAGAGGTCGGCTCCGGCCGGCGGGTCAGTCGCGGC
>DASQVF010000076.1:0-4002 GCA_035640915.1 Propionibacteriaceae bacterium | reverse complement strand
CCCGGGCTGGCCGCCTTCGCCTGGACCCTCACCGGATCCTCGCTGGGCACCTGGCCGGCCCTGTTGTCGCTGGTCGGCGCCGTTCTCGGGTTCTTCGTACCCGACCTGCTGCTGCGCCGTGCGGCCGACACCGCGCGCTCCCGCGCGGTCGAGGCGCTGCTGGTGTACATCGACCTCGTCACCCTGGAGCGGCTGGCCAACGCCTCCGCCACCCAGGCGCTGCACAGTGCGGCCCAGCTCAGCGACAGCCCGGTGTTCCTGCAGATCCGCACCGCCCTGGACCGGGCCCGACTGGAGCAGCAGCCGCCTTACCAGGAGCTGCGGCGCATCGCCGACCAGCTGCACCTGCCGGAGCTGGCCGACGTCGCCGACGTGATGCAGCTGGACGAGACCGGCGCGGCACTGTCCGGCACGCTCCGCGCCCGGGTTCGGGAGCTGCGGGACGCGCACCAGAGCAGCGAGCAGACCAAGGCCAGTGCCGCGGCCGAGGGCATGACGATCTACATGACTCTGCCGGCGTTGATCTTCAGCCTGATCTTCCTGGCCGCCGCGATGCTCAAGATCTTCTTTCCGGAGGCTTCGTGACGGGGCGCCGCACTCGGGTACTGCGCGGGCTCGGCGCGCTGGCCCTGCTGCTGGCGGGCCTGATCGGCGTGCCGCTCGCCTTGGCGGCCATGGGCGGCAACCCGCTGCCCGCAACCATCACCTGGGAGTCTCTACGCCAGGCTTTGTTCCGCCGCGACGACGGCAGCATCCTGCTCGGCCTGGTCACCCTGGTCGGTTGGGCCGCCTGGCTGGTGTTCGCTCTCTCGGTTCTGGCGGAGCTGGTCACCCTGCTCTCCGGGCGGCGGATCCGGCTCAGCCTGCCGGGTCTCGCGGGGCCACAGCGGGTCGCCGCCGGTCTGCTGATGTCGGCCATCGCGATGGTCACCGCTCCCGTCGTCCCGACGGCACCGGCTCCGCTGGCTCCGATCGCGATCGCCCAGCCGGTGGACCCGGAGCCCAGGCACCCACCGCCGCAGGCCCCGCAGGTGGCGGCACCCGAGTCCGAGTCTGCGTCGGATCGCCGGGTGCATGTCGTGGAATCGGGAGATGACCTGTGGAGCCTGGCCGAGCACTACTACGGCGAGGGCCGGGAGTGGCGGCGGATCGCGCAGGCCAACCCCGGCGTACTGACCGGTGGCCCCGACCGGCTGCAGGTGGGGTGGCGGCTGGTCGTTCCCGAGGATGGGGCCAGGGCGAAGGGCGAGCGGGCCGTCACCGTACGCCGCGGCGAGACCCTGTCTTCGATCACCGAACGGGAGCTCGGGTCCGCCGACCGGTGGCGGGAGGTCTACCAGGCCAACCGAGCCACGCTGGCCGACCCCGATGAGCTGGCGATCGGCATGGTTCTGGTCATCCCAGACCCGGCAGCCGACGAGCCGGCCGAGACGAAGCGGACGGAGCCGAAGGAGGGACCGAGGGCTGATCGGACGGAGCCCGACGCAACCCCCAGGCCCGAACCGGAGGGAACGCCCGAACCGACGCCGACGACCACCGCGGAGCCGACCCCGACCGTCGATACGGCACCTGCCTCCAGCGCCGAGACCGGCGACGTCGACGAGATCGACGGACCTGGCCCGGTGGTACCCCTTCTCGCCATCGGCAGCCTGCTCGCGGCCGGCCTGTTGGAGGGTTTGGCCTGGCGACGCTCGGTGCAGCTGCAGACCCGGCCCAAGGGCCGCCGCATCCCGGCCCCGCCACCGGCCACCCTGCCGGTCACCGCGGCACTGCAGCGGAAGCAGCGACCGGTGACCCTGCGCACGCTCGATCGCGCGACGCGCGCGATCGCCGCCCACTGCCGGCTGACCGGTACGCCGCCACCGCCGCTGCGGTTCGCTCTGGTCAGCGACGACGAGATCGAGCTGGTGCTCGCCGCGGCGGTGTCCGACGCGCCGGTCGGGTTCACGGTCGACGGAAAGTCCTGGCGGCTCAATCCGGCTGAGGCCGGTTACCTGGCGTCGGTCCCGGGCATCGGTGACTCGCTGCGCCCGTGGCCGGCCCTGGTCACGCTGGGCCGCGACGACCGAGACCGCCAGGTGCTGGCCGACCTGGAGTCACTGCGTCTGCTGTACCTCGATCCGGCGGCGGCCTTCGACGCCGAGGGCGTCCTGACGGCGATGGCGGTCGAGCTGTCGTTCTCACCGTGGGCGGACGAGATGATCCTGACCCTGGTCGGACCGAACGAACGGCTGCCGGAGGCACTCGGCAAGCACAACGTCACCCAGACCGACGACCTCGACGCGGTCCTCGGCCGGCTCGAGCAGCGAGCGGCCGTACAGCGAGAACACCAGTCCTACGCCGTGCTCAGTGAGCACCGGATCGACCCTGACCTGGCGGACCCCTGGGCACCGGAGATCGTGCTGGTCAACCAGGACGTGGACGACGGCCAGCGGACCCGGCTACAGCGGCTGCTCGACGCCGAGCCGCAGGTGACCATGGCAGCCGTCGTCGTGGGTGCCACCGACGACGAGCAGCGGTGGGCGCTTACCGGTGACCCGTCGCATCCGGAGGCAAGGGCCGTCCTCACTCCCGGCCGGCGCCTGCTGGCCCCACAACGGATCGAGTCGCCGGCTCGGCAGGCGGTGGCGGATCTTATCAGAGTGAGCGGCTCGGAGGAGACCACTCCGGCTCCTTGGTGGTGGCACGATGCCGAGGTCCAGGCAAAGTCACCACCGGACAACGTGACGTTTCTCGAGGCGCGCAGCGCCACCTGGGGCCGAGCGGACACGGAAAGGGGGTCGGTGATCATGAGAGTGCTTCACGGCACGGACGCGGCGGCCCTTTCCCCGTATCCCGTGCTGCAGCTGCTCGGCCCGATCAACCTGGTGGGCGCTACCGGACCCCTGCCGCCCCGGGCGGCCAAGCAGTGCCTGGAGTACTGCGCCTGGCTGCTGGAACATCCGGGCACCACAGCCCAGGCCATGCGATCGGCGCTGGCCATTGCCGAGGGCACGCGGCGCTCCAACATGAGCCGACTGCGCGGCTGGCTAGGAGAGGATCCGGAGGGCCAGGCCTATCTGCCCGACGCTTACACCGGCCGCATCGCGCTGCACCCGGCGGTCAGCTCGGACTGGCAGCGGCTGCAGATCCTCACCGCCGGCGGCGTGAACCGGGCCGGCGACGACGGACTGCACGCCGCGCTCGAACTGGTCCGCGGTGCCCCACTGGCCGACGCGGCGCCCGGGCAGTGGCACTGGGCCGAGGAGCTGCGCACCGACATGATCTCCTGCGTCCGTGACATCGGCGCCGAGCTGACCGATCGGGCGCTGGCCGCGGGTGACATCGATCTGGCCCGCTGGGCGGCGGCCCGGGCACTGGTTGCCGCGCCGGGCGACGAGCTGCTGCTGGCCGCGCGGATCCGCACCGAACATCTCGCTGGCAACTCGACCGAGACCGAGCGGCTCACCCTGCAGCTTGCGGCCCAGGCCCGGACGCTCGGGGTCGACCTCGACCCCGAGACGGTGGCGCTGCTGCAGCGGGTGATGGAAGGACGGGTACGGGCGCGACTCGCGTGAAGTGTCAGTCGTAACGACCAGACTGACGCGGATGAAGACTCAGTACTACACCGCCACCAGCATCGACGGCTTCATCGCCGACCCCGACAACTCGCTGGAATGGCTGTTCGCGGTCGGTTCGCCGAACGAGCCGGGACCACTCGACGAGTACTCCCAGTTCATCGCCGAGGTGGGTGCCGTGGCGATGGGCTCTACGACGTACGAGTGGGTCGCCGACTACAGCGGGTTTCTGAACGAGCCGAGCAAGTGGGAGTACGCCGTACCCACCTGGGTGTTCAGCAGTCGCGATCTACCGATCCCCGACGGCCTCGACATCCGGCTGGTCCGCGGCGACGTACGTCCAGTGCACGCCGAGATGGTCGACGCGGCGGGCGGCAAGAACGTCTGGGTGGTCGGCGGCGGCGAGCTCGTGGGCCAGTTCCACGACGCCGGGCTGCTCGACGAG
>DASQVF010000075.1:0-6788 GCA_035640915.1 Propionibacteriaceae bacterium | reverse complement strand
GCCGGGCGACGCCCCACTCCAGGTCGGACTTCTCCTTGAGGGTGTTGATCGCCCAGATGCCGTTCCAGTTGAACGCGGTCTTGTTGTTCTGGAAGGCGACGAAGTCGGCATCCTGGGCGAGCTTGTTCGGCGAGTGCCCGTTCTTCACCAGGTCGGAGTACCAGGTCATCGCCTTGACGCCGGCCTCGTCGGCCCAGGTGACCGCCGAGGCGTCCTCGGAGAACATCGAGCCGCCGAACTGCCACAGCAGCGACTGCACGGTCATCGAGCCGGTGAAGGGGAACGGCGTGGCCCAGTGGCCCTCGATGTTCTTGCTCTTCAGGGTGTCGAGGGCGCTGTTGTACTCGTCGGCCGTCATCGGCGGCTTCTCCGGGTCCAGCCCGGCCTTCTCCATCACCGTCTTGTTGTAGTAGAACCCGAGCGGGTGCACGTCCAGCGGGATGGCGTAGCGCTGGTCGTTGAAGATGCCGGCCTTCCAAGGCACCTCGGCGAAGTCGTTCTCAGTGAGGTTGAGGGCCTGGGCCACGTCGTCCAGGGGCTGAATCACCCGGCGGGCGGCGTTGGTGGCCACCGAGTCGACGTGCATGATCGCGATCTCGGGACCCTTGCCGGCGGTCACGGCGCTCGGCAGCTTGGCGTAGTAGTCCGCCCACTGCTGGACGTTCATCGTGACCTTGATGTTGGGGTGCTCGCTGTTGAACTTGTCGACGAGCTTCTTCATGAGCGGCCCGTCGCCGCCGGTGAAGCCGTTCCAGAACTGCAGCGTGACGTTGGGCCCGTCGTAGCCCTCAGCGCCGCCGCCCCCGGGAACCGACTGCTGCTGGCCCGGGACGCTGCTCGAGCCGGGTCCGCAGGCGGAAAGCCCCAGGCCCAGGCCGGCGGCACCGGTCAGCCCGAGGAACCGTCGCCGGGAGAGCGCGCTCTGCAGTGGAGGTACGGATGTCATGGAGACCTGCCTTCGTTGGCTATTGACGATTTGCTGTTTCGGTTTTACAACGCTGTAAAGCGATTGTAAAGGTGAGGCATCGGGTGTGGCCGGACTGTTAGCGTGCCGCCGGTGAGCGCCACGGACGTACCGGCACGGCTGAAGGACGTCGCCGTGCTGGCGGGCGTGTCGGTCAAGACGGTTTCGAACGTGGTCAATGACTACCCCTATGTGCGTCCCACTACACGCGCCAAGGTTATGGAGGCCATCGCCGAGCTCGGCTACCGACCCAACATGACGGCGCGCAACCTCCGCAGCGGCCGCTCCGGCGTGATCGCGCTCGCCGTCCCCGAGCTCGACGCCCCGTACTTCGCCGAGCTGGCCCACCACGTCGTGGGCGCCGCCATGGATCATGGCTGGACCGTTCTGGTCGACGAGACCGGGCAGATCCACGACCGGGCGCTGCGTGACCGGGAACGCAGTGCGGCAGCCGGCATCCGGGGACAGCTCATCGACGGCGTCATCCTCAGCCCGCTCGCCCTCGACCAGGCCGATCTCGCCCGCTACGGTTCGGTGCCGCTGGTCCTGCTGGGTGAGCGGCTGGGCTCGCACCTCGCCGACCACGTGGCGATCGACAACCGGTCGGCGGCCGAGGAGGCCACGCGCCACCTCCTGGACATCGGCCGACGCCGGATCGGGGTGATCGGGACCCAGCCGCCGCCGTACGGGCACACCGCCCGGCAGCGCGTCCAGGGCTACCGAGCCGCCCTGCGATCGGCCAAGGTCCGCTACGACAGCTCGCTGGTGGTGCCCGCCGCGCACTGGCGACGCCCGGACGGTCTCGACGGGATCCGCCGCATGCTGGCACTCCCGTCCCCGCCGGACGCCGTGTTCTGCCTGAACGACCTGCTGGCCCTGGGCGCCATGCGTGGCCTGGGCGAGGCCGGCGTCCGGGTACCCGACGATGTCGCGGTGGTCGGCTTCGACGACATCGAGGAGGGCCGCTTCTCCGTGCCCACGCTGACCAGCATCGCCCCGGACAAGGCGGCCATCGCCACCGAGGCGGTCGCCCGGCTGGCCGACCGGCTCGAGCAGGGCGCCGCCACGGCTCCCGAGGAGGTCATGGTCGGCTACTCCCTCGAGATCCGCGAGTCCACGGGCGGCTGAGACGTCAGCCGCCCATCATCAGACCCTCGATGTCATGCATCTGCACGATCGGTGCCAGCTCGTCGACCAGGGTGCAGCGCAGGTGCGGTCGGACCGCCTCCGGCAGGGTCTCGAAGTACCCCCGGGTGAGCTTCAGGTCGTGGACCGCGATCTCGCTGGGGTCGGTGTCGGCGGTCACCATTCCCAGGATCAGCACGGCCCGGGTCCGGTCGGAGTGGTTCTGGGTGCCGCGGTGAACGGTGAGCCCGGTCCGGGCCGCGACGTCGCCGCGCCGGGGATAGCGTCGGCTCGCCAGCTCCTGGAAGCGGCCGTACGCCTCGGGCCGCGGGAACATGCCGTGCTCGAACTCCGTGCCGTCGTCGAACTGGGTACCGGGAGCGATCTCGAAGGGCGCGAGGTCCGGGGTGACGTCGACCGTGGTGAGATTGAAGGCGAGCGAGGTGAGCCGGCCGGTTGCGGCGGTCACCGGAGGCGTACGGAAGTCGCGGTGCCAGGGCTGGTCCTGGGCCCCGGCCAGGGGTACGTCGAATCCGAGCTCCACGATCAGGTAGTCCGGACCGAGGACCTTGGCGCACAGCCCGTGGACCGCCGGGTGGCTGACCACGTCGACGAAGCCGCGGACGCGCTCGGGATGGACGGCGAAGTAGAAGCGGTTGGGTCCTCGGTTGACCGTGCCCTCGGGATAGCTGCGGGCGTGCGCGAACGCCGCCTCGAAGTCCTCCCGCAGCTGGTCGGCCCAGGACGGCGGGAAGCAGCCGGGCAACCCGACGATCCCGTCGCGGTAGAGATCGGCGGCCATCGCCTCGAAGTCGTAGGCCGTGGCGCGCCCGGAGATGACGGTGGGGGCTGACATGACACCTCGTTGAATCTGTTGGCTTACCCTTTACATCGTTGCAGAAAACCAAAAGGCTAGGAGCTAGTCAAGTGACAACTCGGTACCGATATCGGTACGAGGTCACCCCCACGAGTTCCTGAACGGAGCACAGGTATGGAGTCCTCCCTCGCCACGGCACGCCGGACCTACCGGAACCCGGTCTACGACGGCTACTTCGCCGATCCGTTCGTGCTGCGCTGGGAGGACCGCTACGTCGCGTACGGGACCGGCTCGTGGGTGGACGGGCGGATATTCGAGATCCTGGAGTCGCCGGACCTGGCGAGCTGGACCCGGGTCGGCGGCGCGATGGAGCCCATCGCTCCCGAGCTGGGGACCGACTGCTGGGCGCCCGAGGTCGTCGAGGCCGGCGGCCGGTTCTGGCTCTACTACTCGGTGGGTCACGACGATGCCGGCCACCACTTGCGCGTTGCCGTCGCCGACCACCCGTTCGGGCCGTTCCGGGACGCCGGTGTCAACCTCACCCCGCACGAGCGGTTCGCCATCGATCCGCACCCGTTCCGCGACGCCGACGGCACCTGGTACCTGTACTACGCCCGCGACGTCCTCACCGCCGCCCGGGTCGGCACCCAGATCGCCGTGGACCTCCTGCCCTCGATGACCACGCTTGGCGGGAAGGCGCAGACGGTGCTCGAGGCGACCGCGGACTGGCAGCTCTACCAGGCCTCGCGGTCGATGTACGGGTCGACCTACGACTGGTACACGCTGGAGGGCCCGGCCGTGCGCTACCACGACGGTCGCTACTACTGCTTCTACTCCGGTGGCTCGTGGCAGACCGAGGGCTACGCCGTGGCCTGGGCGTCGGCGCCCTCTCCGTTGGGGCCGTGGACCGAACCGCCGGCCGGTGGCGGGCGGCTACTGGCCGCCGTACCGGGCCACGTCCGCGGGCCCGGCCACAACAGTCTCGTGACCACCCACGGCGGCAGCGACATGCTCGTCTACCACGCCTGGGACGCCGCCACCACACGACGCATGATGTGCATCGACCCCGTGGTGTGGCGGGCCGACGGCCCACACACCTCCGGACCGAGCTGGGAGGACCGGCCGCTGCCGGCCTGAAAGGACCGAGATTGATGGACGACATCCGCGGGATTCACCCACGCCCCCAGATGATCCGCCCGGACTGGACCGATCTGAGCGGAACCTGGGGGTTCGCCTACGACGACGCCGACGTCGGGCTCGACCAGCACTGGTACGAGCAGGAGGAGGTGTTCGACCAGGTGATCACCGTGCCGTTCCCCCCGGAGTCGCCGGCCAGCGGGATCGGAGACCCCGACTTCCATCCCGTCGTCTGGTACCGACGCACGTTCACGGCGGCGTTCGACGGCCGACTGCTGCTGCACTTCGGTGCGGTCGACTACCGGGCGTCGGTGTGGGTCAACGGACACCTGGTCGCGACGCACGAGGGCGGGCACACGCCGTTCTCGGCGGACGTGACCGCCGAACTGACCGACGACGGGGAGAACGTGCTCACCGTGCGCGCCGAGGACCGGCCCGGCGACACGACCCAGCCGCGTGGGAAGCAGGACTGGCTCGAGCGTCCGCACGGCATCTTCTACGAACGGACGACCGGCATCTGGCAACCGGTCTGGCTGGAACCGGTCCCGGCCACTCACATCGCCGCCTTGCGCTGGTCGCCCGACCTGCTACGCGGCACCCTGCGGCTCCGGGTGGTCCTGGACGGACCGGTGCCGCCGGGCCTGCAGCTCGGGGTGGCGCTCAGCCTGCACGGCCGCCCGCTGACCGACGCCGCGTTCGGCGTCTCGTCCTCGGTGGTGCAGCGCGACCTCCCGCTCGACCCGGTGGCCATCACCCACCACCGCTCGCAGTACCTGTGGACCCCAGCCCACCCGAACCTCGTCGAGGCAGCGGTGACTCTGCGCCTCGACGGCGAGGTCGTCGACGAGGTGGCCAGCTACGTCGGCCTGCGCAGTGTCACCTGCTCCGGCACGCGGTTCCTGCTCAACGGCCGTCCCTACTTCCTGCGAATGGTGCTGGCCCAGAACTACTGGCCGGAGTCCCATCTGGCTGCGCCGAGCCCGCAGGCGCTCCGCGAGGAGGTGGAGTGGGTCAAGGAGCTCGGCTTCAACGGCGTCCGGATCCACCAGAAGATCGAGGACCCCCGGTTCCTGTACTGGTGCGACCGGCTCGGCGTCGTCGTCTGGGGGGAGATGCCCAGCGCCCAGGCCTTCGACACGGCGACGCTGTCCAAACTCACCCGGGAATGGCTGGAGGTGCTGGAGCGCGATGCCTCGGTCCCGTCGCTGGTCGCCTGGGTACCGCTCAACGAGAGCTGGGGTGTCCCGAGCCTGGAGAACGACCCGGCCCAGCGGGATGCCGTCCGGGCCCTGTTCCACCTCACCAAGGCGGTCGAGCCGACCCGGCCGGTGATCGGCAACGACGGCTGGGAGCACCTGGTGTCCGACATCTTCGGCGTCCACGACTACAGCGCGAGCGGCGACGTGCTGCGGCAGCGCTACGGGGGCGCGGAGGCGCTGGAGCACACGCTGGCCAAGGTCCAGCCCTACTACAAGATCCTGATGCTGCCCGACCATGCCGACACCGAGGCGCCGCTGATGGTCACCGAGTTCGGCGGCATCACCTTCGACCCGGACTCGCAGGACTTCTGGAACGGCTATGGCGCGGTCGCGGACGCCGCCGAGCTGCTCGAGCGCTACGCCGACCTGGCCACCGCGCTCCTGGACAGCCCGGTCGTCAGCGGCTTCTGCTACACCCAGCTCACCGACACCGCCCAGGAGCGGAACGGCCTGCTGGACGAGAACCGGAAGCCCAAGGTCGACCCGGCCGCGCTGCGCGAGGTCAACCGGCGACCCTCCGCGGCGGTGCCGGCGGATGCGATCGCCGAGATCCAGATCGTGCACGCCGCCCACCGCAATCAGCCCGGAATGGTGGGCGGCGGGCCCTAGGCCGACGAAGCGCCGATTTTGGTGGGGTGGTTCCTCTGGCCAGTGGGTAGGTCGGGTGACAGGATGAGCCAATTCGGCTTTACATCGTTGCAATCACCACCAGGGGGCGTCTTGATCACTGAGGATCAGCAGGTTTCGGCTCGTCGACCGCGGCGAGCCCGGCGGGTGGTCGGCATCCTGACCGCCTTGTTGACCGCTTTGGCGGTCCTATCGGTCTTGGCCCCTGCTCCGGTGGCCGAAGCCCGCCCGGCCCGGCCGGTGACGACGAGCTACGAGAACCCGCTCGCCCCGGACATTCCCAACGACGGCACGGTCGACAGCTGCGCCGATCCGATGGTCATCCAGGGCCAGGACGGCGAGCGGATCAACGGTCAGCAGGTCTGGTACCTGTACTGCACCACGGACCCGCTGAACGACAAGGACATCGACGACGCCACCGGCCAGCCGATCTTCCACCGGATTCCCACGATGGTGTCCACCGACCTGGTGAACTGGACCTACGTCGGCGACGCGTTCCCCCCCAACGGCGGCGACATCCCGGACTGGATCGACCCGACCGCCGCGTTCTGGGCTCCGGACGTCGTCTACTCCAGTGCGACCGACCAGTACTACCTGTTCGTCACGGTGACCGAGACGACCGCCGCCGGCGGCGGGTCGGACACGTGCGGGGGCGACAGCGCCATCGGTGTCGCGGTCAGTGACAACCCCACCGGACCCTGGGACTTCTCCGACGAGCCCGTCGTCCAGCCGCGCCGCGACCCCGCGAACAGCGATCCGTGCGCGTACTTCTGGACGTTCGACCCGGATGTCCTGGGCGACACGGTCACCGACGAGGGCATCCTCTACTACGGCTCGTACTACGGCGGGATCTTCGCCA
>DASQVF010000074.1:0-4050 GCA_035640915.1 Propionibacteriaceae bacterium | reverse complement strand
GAGGGGGGCGACCCCCTCGAACCCCCGCCGCGCGCACCACAACACACGGGAGCGCGCGTGAGCGCAGAGCCGAGGGGGGCGACCCCCTCGAACCCCCGCCGCGCGCACCACAACACACGGGAGCGCGCGTGAGCGCCCGCGACGAGGTGCTGGCCCGGGTTCGCCGAGCCCACGTGGCCGCCCCACCGCCCGATCTGGCCTATGACGGGATCGAGCGGGCGTACCGGACCGCCTCGGACCTCGACGAGGAGGCGTTGGTGGAGCGGCTGGTCGACCGGCTGCTGGACTACAAGGCACTGGTCCGCCGCTGTGGGGCGGAGGAGGTGGCCGCGACGGTGGCCACGGCGCTGCGTGACCGCGGCGTACGCTCGGTCGTCGTGCCGGCCGACCTCGAGCCGCATTGGCTGACGGCGCTCGGTGAGGTGACGCCGCTCCTCGACGACGGCCAACTGGCGGTCGCCGACCTGGATGCGGTCGACGGCGTGCTGACCGGCTGCGCGGTCGCGGTTGCCGAGACCGGCACCCTGGTCCTGGACGGCAGTGCCGGGCAGGGGCGCCGGGTGGTCAGCCTGATCCCCGACTACCACCTCTGCGTGCTCCGCGTCGACCAGGTGGTGGCCGACGTGCCACAGCTCGTCGCGGCCGTCGACCTGACCCGGCCGGTCACCCTCATCAGCGGACCCAGCGCGACCAGCGACATCGAGCTGAACCGGGTCGAAGGTGTGCACGGTCCGCGCACCTTGGAGGTCGTCCTCGTCGGCGCCGAGCCGGAGAGGCTCGGCCCATGACCGACCTCCCCTGGGCGGCAGGTCAGTGGACCCATCCGCCGGTGGCGGCGGCCGAGCTCGACAGCGATCTGGTGGTCACCGCCGCCGAGGGGAGTGACGCCTGGCGGCTCACCTCCTACGGCTTCATCCATGACAGCGAGCACGCCCTGCTGGCGCCGTTCCCCGCTGACAGCGCCATGGAGGTGGAGTTCACCGCTGACTTCTCCGCTCAGTTCGACCAGGCCGGCATCTTCGTCCGGGTCTCCGCCGAGCGGTGGGTCAAGGCCGGTGTCGAATTCGCCGACGGGTCGCCGTCGGTCGGCGCGGTGGTCACCGACGGGCGCTCCGACTGGTCACTCGCCCCGGTGCCGCACTGGGCCGGCCGTCGGGTGCTGGTCCGGGCCAGCCGCAGCGGGGACGCGCTCACCGTCCGCGCCGGGCCGGACGGCGGACCCCTCCAGCTGGTCCGGGTGCTCCCATTCGAGCCGGATCTGGCGGCCAGTGCGGGCCCGTTCCTCTGCGCACCCACCCGTCCCGGGCTCAGCGTTGCCTTTCACGCCTGGCGCGGGACCGAGCCAGACGACGGCCTGCACTGACCGGGCCGCGCGGCATGACCAGGAGGCGAGTCGCGACAGAATCTTCTCGCGGCCGATCCACTCTTCGGCGGCCACATATGGTTTCTTCATCGACGTTGCGCACCCGTGGTGGGACTCAGGAGTCAGCGCCCGCGCCGCAAAGCAAAAAGTGACGAGGGGGCGAGTTGGCCATGCCCGGCGAGCCGCCCGGTATGGCGATTTGGTTCAGCAGGTAGCTCGGGGGCACCTGGGCGCCTTCGCCGCGCTCTACGACGAGACGTCCCCGATCGTCTACGGGGTCGCCCTCTCGATCATGCAGTCGCCGCAGCTGGCCGACACCCTCACCCAGGAGGTCTACGCCGAGGTCTGGCGGACGGCCGCGTGTTACGACCCGAGCCGGGGCAGCGTGCTGAGCTGGCTGACGTCCATGGCGCACCGTCACTTCGTCGATCGGGTGCGCGCGATGAGCAAGGAGTCGGTACCCGAGCGCTACGCGGTACTGAACGGCGAGCGTGAGTTGGACCGTGGGTCACTCGACGGCGGGTCCCGCCTGGACGGCGAGCCGGTCCGCAAGGCCTTGTTCTCGCTCAGTCCGACCGACCGCGAGGCCCTGACGCTGGCCTACTTCGGGGGTTACAGCCAGACGGAGGTGGCACGCATTCTGGGACTACCCCTGGGCGTGGTGAAGAAGAGCATTCGGGACGGCCTCGCCGTCCTCGGCGAGGCCATCGGAGTGAGGTCGTGAGCAACGTGCACAGCGCGGTCGGCTCGTACGCGGTTGATGCCCTGACCCCGGTCGAGCGAGCGGAGTTCGAGGCCCACCTGGTGAGCTGCCACAGCTGCCAGCTGGAGGTCGCCCAGTTCGCCGACACCTTGGGTGAGATGAGCCAGCTGGTGGCGACGCGGCCGCCGGCGGCCCTGCGGGCGTCGGTGCTGGCCGCGGTCGGTGGCCTTGCCCAGGTCCGTCCCCAGCCCGCGCCATGGTCGTCCAACGGCGTCGGCCCACCCGAACACGACGGGTCGGAGGTGGCCCCGCGCCGGGCCCTGCGGGCGCCCGTCACCGAGGCCCGGCCACCGGAGCCGAACGAGGTGGCGCCACTGGAGGAGCACCCCTCGGTGGTGCCGGACACGCCGTGGCTCGGTGTCGCCGCTGCCCTGTCCGAGGACGCGGACCGGCGCTCCCGGCGGCGGAACCGGGTCCTCGCTGCGCTGCTGGCGGTCGCCCTGATCGCGGCCCTGGTTCTCGGCGGCTGGGTGTACGTCTCGCAGCAGCGGCTCGAGACGGAGGCGTGGGAGGAACAGCAGGGGGTCGAGGTGCTGACCGCGCCGGACGTGAAGATCTACACCTCCCGGGTGGACCTGGCCGCCGTCTCGTACGCGGTGTCCCGCCAGCGCAACCAGGTGCTGTTCCTCGGCAACAACCTGCCGGTTACCGAGGGTGACTCGACCTACCAGCTCTGGGTCCTGAAGGGTGACGACGCCACTCCTATCGGCCTGGTGCCCGAGGGCGGCGATGTGCGCCTGGTGTTCACTGGGACGGTGCGCAACGCCGACAGCATCGCGCTCACTCTCGAGCCGACGCAGCACGGGTCGTCGATCCCGAATGACCAGACCCTGTTCGAGGTCGACCTCTCCTCGTCCTAGCGGCAATCCCGCAGACACCCATCCGTCCCGCACACACCTGTCCGTCCCCTTGGCCGGAACCTAGGTAAACGTAGGTTCCTGCCCCTCTACGCAGGTTGCAACCTGCGTAGAGGACCCGAAACCTACGTATACGTAGGTTTCCGCCTCAGCGGGCGGCCGGCTGGACCAGCGGCCGCAACTCCGGGATGAACAGCGGGGCGTCAGGCCTTGCGGGCCCACACCGAGAGACCGAGCTCGACGTCGGTGACCTCGACCGGCACCTCGAAACCGGGCTCGCCCTCGTGGACCGCCGTGGCCAGCACCTCGGCGGCGAACCGCTCCTGATGGGTCCGGATGGCCTCGGCCGGGTCCGGGGAGCCGCCGACCCGCCACCACAGCTCGATCCGGTCGCTGACCTCGAGCCCGCCGCTCTTGCGGCCCTCCTGCACCAGCCGGATGATCTCCCGCAGCAGCCCGGCCAGCCGCAGCTCGTGGCTGAGCTCCAGGTCCAGGGCCACGGTGTCCGACCCGGCCGAGGCGACCGCCCACCCTGAGCGCGGCGTCTCGCTGACCACCACCTCGTCGCCGCTGATCGGATGCTCCTGCCCGTCCAGCCCCACCGTGGCGGTGCCGGACCGGTACGCCGCCACGAACGACGCCACGTCGACACCGCGGATCGCGTCGGCCACCTGCTGGGTCTGCTTGCCGAAGCGCTTGCCCAGCGCCCGGTAGTTGGGCTTGACCGCGACCTCGACCAGCTCGTCGGCGTCGCTCAGCTGGGTCAGCGCCTCCACGTTGAGCTCGGCCCGGACCTCCTCGCGCAACGCCGGCGGCAGGCTGGTCCAGCCGGGCGCGGAGATCAGCGCCCGGGCCAGCGGCTGCCGGGTCTTGACCTTCGACTCCGCCCGGGCGGCGCGTCCGAGCTCGACCAACCGCCGGACCAGGTCGACCTGATCGGCCAGCGTCGGGTCGACCAGGGCCGGGTCCGGCTCCGGCCAGGTGGCCAGGTGCACCGAGTCGGTCGCTCCGGTGCTGGTGAACAGCGCGCCCCAGACCCGCTCGGTGACGAACGGCATGAACGGGGC
>DASQVF010000073.1:0-9799 GCA_035640915.1 Propionibacteriaceae bacterium | reverse complement strand
CGAGCTCCGTGAGGCCTGGTCGGGGACGCTACCCGCCGTCTTCGCGGCCTGACCAGCCCTGCCTCAACGGAAACTGTGCACTTGTCACCGGCAGCTCGGCCCTATCTGGTCAAACCGCTGCGGTAAGTGCACAGTTTCGGGCGGTGAGCGCCTTTCAGTCGGCCGGTGGCGTGCTCCGCAGCATGCCGAGACTGAACGGACGCAGGTCACCTTCGGCCAGCCCGGCCTGGGTGACCGGATCTCCGGCGACGATCTCGCGGGCGGCGTCCTCGTCGGCCGCCTCCAGAATGCATACCCCCGTGTTCACCCGTCCGAGGGTCACCCCGACCAGGATCAGCTGCCCGGCCGCGTACCGCTCCTGCAACCAGCTGAAGTGCTGGCCCCAGGTCTGTTGCTCGACCTCGGTCATGGTCTCGGCGAAGTTGTCCCGGGGCGGGTGCAGGAAGTAGCTGAACGTGGCCATTGGCCAACCGTAGAGGTCAAGGTTTGAGTTCGCGTGGTCACTTTGCCTCGACTACGGGGCAAGAGTGACCACGCAAACTCAACCAGTGATCAGCTGAACGGGTTGAGCCGCTGCAGGATCCCGGCCTTCACCGAGGTCGGCCGCTGCTGCTCACCGGCGTACGCAGTGACCACGACCAACGCGCCGGTGACGGCGGGGACCACCCACTGCATCACCTTCTGCTGCTGCAGCGCCTTGGTCACGTCCGGCGGGGTGGCCTCGGTCGGCTCGGTGCCGGAGGCGATCGGGACGTCGTGCTGCTTGGCGATCTTGCGGCCGAGCACGCGGCTGTAGGCGGTGGCGCCCAGGGCCGCGCCGGTCAGCGCGGTCTTGACCACCGACATGGCGGCGACGCCCTGCTGGCTGGCCACCCGGCTCTTGTTGCCCATCAGCTGGCCGACCGCCCCGACGAGATGGGCGCCGATGGCCGCCGCGTTGACCGGGGCCCACAGGTCCCAGCCGGTGTTGACGACCTTTCCGGCGTCGCTGTAGCGGTCCGTGGTACCGGCCGCTCGGTTCAGGCTGACGGCGTTGGCGAGCGTCCCGCCGAACCAGGCCGACAGCCCGACGTCGTGCAGCGCACGAGAGGGAAAGTTCTGAAATGCCACGAGGCTTCCTTTCAACTTGGGTGTCCCTGACCACTACCCATCTCGACGCAGATCCACCACGGCGGGGGAGAGAGCGCCTAGTCCGAGGCGGGATCCGCCGGCCGAGGAGGAGGGCTCAGTCGCTCCGCTCCATGGTCGGCTGATCCCGGTGCTCGGCGGGCAGCACCTCCCGGAACCGCTGCGAGAGTTGCTGCCGCACCTCGGGCGGCAGCTCGCCGAAGCAGCGCAGCCGGGTCAGCCCGCCGTCGGGATAGACGTCCAGCCGCAGGTGCGTCGCCGGCCGTCGCCCGGCCACCAGGAACCGGTGTCGGGTGTCGGCCAGCACCGGCGTACGCGGCACGACGTCCCACCACGACACCGTGTCGTCCGGGTCGGACAGCGTCTCGTCGGTCGCACTGACCCGGACCTCACCCGGCGCGTTGCCGAGGAAGTAGGAGGTGTCGACCTCGACCAGCGTCGGCTCGCCGCGCGCCCCCAGCCGGAACACCGCCCAGTCGTTGCCCGGTCCGCGCCGCCGCGCATTCTCCCAGCCCTCACCCATCAGCCGGGCCCGGTGGGTCAGGATCAGGTTCTCCGGCGAGGAGTAGAACGCATTGGAGGCCTCCAGCAGCCGTCCGCCGTTCTCCTGCGCCAGCAGGTCGATCGTCGTGGTCAGGTAGCGCGGATCGACCACCACCTCCCCGTGCACCCGGAACCGGGCCACCCCGCCGTCGGGGAAGATGTTGAGCCGGACGTGCGTCCACCGTTTCGGGTTGTCGATCGAGTAGTGGTTCGGGGTGTCGCCCTGGCAGGGTGACTTCTCCACCAGCGTGGTCCACGGCAGCCGCTCGACCGCCTCGGCGTCCGGGTATCCCTCCACCGAGGTGGCCTCGACCGAGATGAACGGCGGGTAGTTGCCCTTGAAGAACGCGGTGTCGACCACCACCCCGTGGATGATCCCCGGTACGCCCAGCCGCACGATCGCCCAGTCGAAGCCAGGCTTACGTCGCCGCCGGGTCTCCCAGCCGTCGTAGACCTTGCCGGTGTGCCCGTACGCGCCGACCTCATGGGTCGGGGCAGTGGGCAGGATCAGGTTCTGCCGCGGCGCGAAGAACTCGTCGTTGGCGCTGATGACGCTCCCCGCCAGGTCGCGGGAAGCGAGGTCGGGATAGCGCGTGAAGCTCGACATCTCGGTCACTTTCAGGTGGGAGTCAACAGTGTGCCGCGGGGCGGGTCGCCGGCGACCACCCGCCGCCCTCGCAGGTAAGTCTGGCGGACCACGCCGGTCAGGGTCCGGCCGTGGTACGGAGTGATCGGATGCCGTTGCCGCAGTGTCGCGACGTCCACCGTGAAGGTCTCGTCGGGCGCGAATACGACGAGATCAGCCGGACGGCCGGCGGTGATCCGGCCCTTGCCGGGTACGCCGACGATGGCCGCCGGACTGTCGGCCATCCAGAGCAGCACCTCGGCCAGTGAGTGCCCGCGGCGGCGGGCCTCGGTCCAGACCACCGGGAGCCCGAGCTGGATCGAGGAGATGCCGCCCCAGGCGAGCGCGAAGTCGCCGACGTCCAGCCGTTTCAGCTCGACCGGGCACGGCGAGTGGTCGGAGACCACGAAGTCGACCGCGCCCTCGGCCAAACCGGCCCAGAGCCGGTCGGCGTTGGCCGCCTCACGCACCGGCGGGCAGCACTTGACCGCGGTCTGGCCGTCGGCGATGTCCTCGGCATGCAGGGTCAGGTAATGCGGGCAGGTCTCCACCGTCAGGCGTACGCCTTCGGTGCGGGCCCGCTCGATGGCCGGCAGCGCCTCGGCGCTGGACAGGTGCACGACGTGAGCCCGGCAGCCGGTCTCGCGCGCCGCGCTGATCACCGTGTCGATGGCCGCGGTCTCGGCCGCGGGTGGGCGGCTGGCCAGGAAGTCGGCGTAGCGCCGGGAGCCCGGACGGGCGTGCGCGGCGACCACCCGGGGGTCCTCGGCGTGCACGACCAGCAGTCCGTCGAACCCGGCCACCTCGGCCATGGCCCGGCGCAGCTGCTCGATCGACAGCGGCGGGAACTCCGGCACCCCCGAGTCGAGCAGGAAGCACTTGAAGCCGAAGGCGCCCGCCTCGTGCAGTGCAGTCAGCCGACCGAGGCTCTCGGGCACCGCGCCGGCCCAGAAGCCGACGTCCACGGCGCACTGCCCGCTCGCCACCGCGCGCTTGGCTGCCAGCGCCTGGACGTCGATGGTGGGCGGGATGGAGTTGAGCGGCATGTCCAGGATCGTGGTCACCCCACCGGCCGCGGCGGCCGCGGTGGCGGTGGCGAAGCCCTCCCACTCGGTGCGCCCCGGCTCGTTGACGTGCACATGGGTGTCGACCAGCCCGGGAAGCAGGATCTCGTCCTCGGCCAGCTCGACAACGTCGAAAGCCGGCCCTTCGACAGGCTCAGGGCGCATGTCCTCGGCATGCGGGCTGAGCTTGTCGAAGTCCGCGATGTTACTGATCACTCCGTCCTCGACCCGCAGCTCGCGGAGCGCCTCGCCGTCGGGCGTCATCACCCGGCCCCGGAAGATCAGCTCAGCCACTCGTCCGCGATCCTGGTCCCGGTCACCTCCAGCAGCTCGGCGGCCCGGGCGATGCTCTGCGCCGGATCCGGTTCCAGGTCCGACAGCGGGTAGGCGGCCGCGATCCCCACGCGGTGGAGCTCATCCTCGCTCAGTCGGCCGCGCCCGGCCACGGCCACCACCGGGATGCCGTACGCCGCGGCCGCCCGCGCCACGCCGACCGGGGCCTTGCCGGCCAGCGACTGCGCGTCCAGCGAGCCCTCCCCGGTGATCACCAGGTCCGCACCGGCCACCTGCTCGTCGAAGGCCACCAGGTCGAGCACCACCTCGATGCCCGGACGCACCGTCGCGCCCAGCAGGGCGAGCGCGGCGAAGCCGGTGCCACCCGCGGCCCCGGCGCCGGGCACCGTCGACCAGTCCTGACCGACCACCCCGGTCACCAGCTGCGCCCAGCGGGCCAGCCCGCGCTCCAGGAGCTCGACCTGCGCCCCGGTCGCTCCCTTCTGGGGCGCGAAGACGGCGGCTGCCCCCCGGGGTCCGAGCAGCGGCGAGTCCACGTCGGTGGCCACGACGACGGTGATGCCGTCGAGCAGCGGATCGGGCACGTCGACACCGGCAAGATCCGCCAACGCCCCACCGCCGCGGCCAAGATCCGCCCCTGCGGGGTCGGTCAGCCGGACCCCCAGGGCCTGCACCATCCCGGCCCCGCCATCGGTGGAGGCGCTGCCGCCAAGACCGAGCACGACCTCGGCCGCCCCGGCCGCGATCGCTGCCTTGATCACGATGCCCAGCCCGAAGGTCGAGGCACCCAGCGGGTCGAGCCGCCCGCCGGGCAGCCGGTCCAGCCCGACCACCTCGGCCAGCTCGACCACCGCCCGCTGCCCGCTGAGCGCGTACGCGGCCCGCGCCGGCTCCCCGGTGGGGCCGACGGCATCGACCACCATCTCGGTCCACCCCGATGCCACCGCCGCGGCCACCGTGCCGTCGCCGCCGTCGGCGACCGGGACCAGCACCGACTCCACCTGCGGTCGGGCCCCACGTACGCCCCGGGCCACAGCCGCCGCGACCTCGGCTGCCGGCAGACAGCCCTTGAACTTGTCCGGAGCGACGACGACCTTCATGCCTACCCGCTCACCTCGACACCGGAGAGCCGCTGCACCCCGCGCAGCAGCGCCGAGTGGTCGAGCCCGCCGTCGCCCGCGGCCCGCAACGCCGCGACCAGCTGCGCCACCACGGCCCCCAGCGGGATCACCACGCCGCGCTCCCGGGCGCTGTCCACGACGATGCCGAGATCCTTGTGGTGCAGGTCCACCCGGAAGCCGGGGGTGAAGTCGCCGGCCAGCATGGCGGGTCCCTTGCCGTCCAGCACCGCACTCCCGGCGAGTCCGCCGGCCAGCACCGGGACCGCCGCCTCGGGGTCGACCCCCGATGCCCGCAGGAAGACCAGGGCCTCCGCCACCAGCTCCAGAGTGCCGGCGACGATCAGCTGGTTGGCGGCCTTGACCGTCTGGCCGGCTCCGGGCGGGCCGACCCGCACGACCGTGGACCCCATGACCTCTAGAACGGGCCGCGCGGCGGCGAAGTCGGCCTCCTCGGCTCCGACCATGATCGACAGGGTGCCGTTCTCGGCCCCCGCCTCGCCGCCGCTGACCGGTGCGTCGAGGACCCGGACCCCGGCCGCCCGCCCGGCGGCAGACAGCCGCACCGCCACGTCGGGCGCGATCGTGGACATGTCCACGTGGATCGCACCCTCGCCGGCGTGCGCGTAGATGCCGTCCCCGCCCAGCGCGAGGCCTTCGACGTCTGGGGAGTCGGGGACCATGGTGATGATCATCTCGGCATTGCCGACCGCCTCCGCGACTGTCCCGGCGCCTCGCCCACCGGCGGCGACCAGGCGCTCGACCGCGGCCGGACTGCGGTTGAACCCGACGACGTCGTGGCCCGCGGCCACCAGGTTCGCCGCCATCGGTCCGCCCATGATGCCGAGGCCCAGGAAGGCGATGGTGCTCATGATCGTCCTCTCCCCGGCTGACGAAACCACCCGAGGCTGTCCTGGGTGGTCGTTGTCGGCTGATACTCGGCGGCGACGTACCCGGAGTATCCCGCAGCGCGCAGTGCCGCCAGGTGCCGGTTCAGGTCCAGCGTGCCGCTGCCCGGCTCGCCCCGACCAGGATGATCGGCGATCTGCACGTGCCCGACGCGATCCGCGTACGCCTCGATCGCCCGGTCCAGGTCGTCGCCGTTGGCCGCCAGGTGGTAGAGGTCGAGCAACAGCGCGACGTTGTCGACCGCCAGCCGGTCGAGCACCGCGACCACGTCGCTCGCGGTGCGCAGCGGATAGGGCTTGGGCCCGCTGATCGGCTCCACCAGCACGGTGGCCCCGTTGCCGGCCAGGGCCTCCGCGGCCAGGGTCAGGTTCTGCCGAGCCAGCTCGTCCTGCTCCTCCGGGCGCACGCCGTCGACCCGTACGCCGTAGGGCGCGTTGTGCGCCGGGACTTCGAGCGCGGCACCGATCTCGACCACGACCGGGATGTTCGCCCGGAACTCCGCCGACCGGGCCGGCAAGGACAGCACGCCGGCGTCGGGCCCGGCCAGGTCACCGGCGTAGAAGTTGAGGCCGACCAGGCGAACCCCGGCATCGCGTACGCCGCTCACGAACGCGTCCACCTCCGCCTCCGGCGGTTCCGGGCGGTCCGGCCACGGCCACCAGAACTCGACCGCGTCGAACCCGGCGGCCCGGGCCGCGGCCGGCCGCTCCCCCAGAGGCGCCTCGGTGAACAGCAGCGAACAGTTGGCGGCGTACCGCAGGTCGGCGTCCATCTGGTAACACCCCATGTCTTGTTGACGAACGACTCGAATGAAAGCATCTAAGGGTGACCGAGCCAGCACCCGCGCAGACAATCGCCTATCCTTCGCCGAACGCGCGTCCGAACCGGCGGGGAAGCGACGTGATCCCGCCGCACGTCATCGTGCTGTTCGGGGCCACCGGCGACCTGTCCCGGCGCAAGCTGCTGCCCGGGCTCGCCCACCTGGCCCTGTCGGCCCTGGCCCCGGACATCCAGGTGATCGGCACGTCGCTGGAGGACCACAGCGAGGAGTCCTTCCGCAACTTCGCCAAGCAGGCCGTGACGGAGTTCAGCCACCATCCGCTCACCGCGGAGCAGTGGGATGAGTTCGCCAGCCGGCTCACCTACATTCCCACCTCCGCCGGTCCCGAGGGCCTGGCCGAGGTGGTCAAGATCGCCGAGGAGAAGCTGGGCGGCCAGGTCGGTCGGCTGCACTACCTCAGCGTCCCACCGGCCGCCGCCACCACGGTGATCCAGATGCTGCGCGAGGCGGACCTGGTGGACCGGTCCCGCGTGGTGATGGAGAAGCCGTTCGGCACCGACCTGCGGAGCGCGATCGCGCTCAACGACAAGGTGCACGAGACGTTCCGCGAGCGGCAGATCTTCCGGATCGACCACTTCCTGGGCAAGGAGGCGGCGCAGAACATCCTCGCGTTCCGGTTCGCCAACGGCCTGTTCGAGCCGATCTGGAACCGCAACTTCATCGACCACGTCCAGATCGACATCCCCGAGACGCTGGGCCTGGACAAGCGGGCCAACTTCTACGAGGTGACCGGAGCGTACAAGGACATGGTGGTCACCCACCTGTTCCAGGTCCTGGCGTTCGTGGCCATGGAGCCGCCCACCGCGTTGGAGCCGAGGGCGATCAGCGAGGAGAAGAACAAGGTCTTCCGCTCCATGTTGCCGATCGACCCGCGCGAGGTGGTTCGGGGGCAGTACAGCGGTTATCGGCAGGAGGAGGGCGTTGCCCGCGACTCCGACACCGAGACGTTCATCGCCCTGAAGTGCGGCATCGACAACTGGCGCTGGGCGGGCGTACCTTTCTACTGCCGGACCGGCAAGCGGATGGCTGAGGGACTGCGGATCATCTCCATCGCGTTCAAGGAAGCACCGAGGACGATGTTCCCGGTTGGCTCGGGGGTTGGCTCGTCCGGTCCGGACCACCTCACGTTCGACCTCGCTGACGAGTCCAAGGTGTCGCTGTCGTTCTACGGCAAGCGGCCCGGACCCGGCATGAAGCTGGACAAGCTGAGCATGCAGTTCTCCACCCAGGAGACCGACGCGGTCGGGGACATCCTCGAGGCGTACGAGCGGCTGATCATGGACGCGATGCGGGACGACCACACGCTGTTCACCACCGCCGAGGGCATCGAGAGCCTGTGGGAGCGGTCGGAGGACCTGCTGCAGAACCCGCCGCCGGTGAAGCCGTACGCGCCCGGGTCGTGGGGTCCGAACGCCATCCACCAGCTGGTCGCGCCGCACGCCTGGCGGCTGCCCTTCGAGCGAGCGTGGCGGGTCCGGCGGTAGGCGCTAGCTTGCCCGTCGTGCGCCTTGGCCGGATCAGCGCCGAGGAGGGCTGGCGTGCGCTGGAGACCTACCGGTGGATGGGGGTCACGCGGCACAGCACGTTCGCGTTCTTCGACCGGATCTGGGAGCTACGCGACAATCTCACCGCCTACGACGCGGCGTACGTCGCGCTGGCCGAGATCATCGAGTGCCCCCTCGTCACTGCCGACGCCCGGCTAACCGTGCTCCCGGCGCCGTGACGGTGGTGCCCGGCTGATGGCCACGGTCTGCATCACCGGCGCGACCGACGGTATCGGCCTGGCCACCGCCCAGGTGCTGCTGGCGGCCGGGCACCGCGTGCTGTTCCATGCCCGGAGCGAGGAACGAGGCGGGCCCATCGTGCAACGGCTGGAGGGCGACACGGTCCTGGTCACCGGCGACCTGGCCAGGCTGGCCGAGGTGCGGACGCTGGCCGAGCAGATCGCCGAGCACGGACCGGTCGATGTGCTGGTGCACAACGCCGGCGTCTGGGTCCGCGGCGACACTCAGCGGGTCACCCCGGACGGGTTCGAGACCACCTTTGCGGTGAACGTGCTGGCTCCGCACCTGCTCACCGCGCTGCTCGGCGACCAGGTGTCGGCACGGCTGCTCTGGCTGGGCTCGGGGATGGCGCGGTCAGGACGAGTCCTGCCCGAGGCCCTTGGCGAAGAGCGGGACACGCGGCAGGCGTACGCCGACAGCAAGGCCTGCGACGTGGCGCTGGCCATGGCCTGGGGCCGGCGACTTCCGCGGATCGCGTCGGCTGCGGTCGACCCCGGCTGGGTGAAGACCAAGCTGGCCACCCGAGGCGCACCCGGCGACCCGCGACAGTCGGCCGACACCCTCCTCTACTGCGCAACGGAGGCCGACCTGGCCCGAGCACCGTACTGGCGGGACCGGCGCCCGGTTCCGGTGCCCGAGCACCTACGGGACCCGGCCCTGCAGGACGCGCTGGCGGCCGCCTGTGACCGGCTCGCGGGCCAGGCTCCCTGGCTTACCGCGGCTGGCTAGTCCCGGCGTCTCCGGTCCAGGTGCCGTCGGTCGGCTGGTCCGGAACCCGCTCGGCGACCTCGTCCGGAGCGAGCTGCTCGCGGCGGGTGCAGAGCGCCCATTGGTGGCCGAACGGATCGCGGACGATGCCGTACCGCTCGCCCCAGAACATCTCGGCGACCGGCATCTCCACCGTGGCGCCCAGCTCCACGGCATGGTCGAAGGTGCCGTCCACGTCGTCCAGCTCGAGCAGCAGCATGACCGGGGAGCCGCCCAGCGTGCGAGGGGACACCGCGTTCAGCTCGCGGATCTCCTCGCTGAGCAGGAGCTTGTCCGGCCCGACAGCGAGCTCGACGAACAGGACCCGGCCGTCGGGGAGCCGGTGGCGGATGAGCTCGGCGGCGCCGAAGGCCTCCCGGTAGAAGGTGACCGCGGCCTCGGCGTCGGGAACGAAGATGTGAGTGCCCAGTCCGAGTGGGCGGGAACGGGTCATCTGGTGCTCCGGTCAGCGTCGAGGAGTCCGGCGTCCGCGGCGGCGTCGACCAGCCGGGCCAGCAGCTCGGCCTCCTCGCGGACGACGGCGGCGCCTAGGGGAGAGAGCTCGTAGTACCGCCGGCGGGCGTCGTGGGGCGCGGTCGGGTCATTGGCCGCCGACTCCCGGACGAGCTCGTCGGCCACCAGCCGGGCCAGCGTCCGGTACAACGTCCCGGGACCCAGCTGCGCGCGGCCCTCACTGAGCTTCTCCACGAACCCCATGACCGCGTACCCGTGACTGTGTCCGGAGG
>DASQVF010000072.1:0-2564 GCA_035640915.1 Propionibacteriaceae bacterium | reverse complement strand
GCGGGCATACCGTCCTGCGTCGCCAAGCAGGTGACCCGACCGATCAGGAATCGAGAAGCGCGGCCGACTGAGCCACAACTAGCGTGACGGCCATGGACGTCACCATTCATGCGAGCTTCCTCCCGCACGACGACCCCGAGGCCGCGCTGGCCTTCTATCGCGACACCCTCGGCTTCGAGGTCCGGCTGGACGTCGGATACGAAGGCATGCGCTGGATCACGGTCGGACCTCCTGACCAGCCCGGCACGTCCATCGTGCTGCACCCGCCGGCCGTGGACCCCGGCATCACCGAGGACGAACGCCGCACCATCGCCGAGATGATGGCCAAGGGGACCTACGCCGGCATCCTGCTGGCGACCAAGGACCTGGACGGTGCCTTCGAACGGCTACAGGCCAGCAGCGTCGGCGAAGTGGTCCAGGAGCCGACCAACCAGCCGTACGGCGTACGCGACTGCGCCGTCCGGGACCCGGCGGGCAACATGATCCGGATCCAGCAGGTGGCCTGACCAGACCGGCGCGCAGGGGTCGGGACGCTCCAGCGGGCTGGCGACGTCCGCGACGTAGCATGATCGATGTGGTGGCGTCAGCGGGTCTCCGCTTGATCGACACCGATGTGCACCAGGCCCTGCCCGACATTCGGCCCTATCTGCCGACGCACTGGCGCGACCGCTGGCTCGCCGTCGGACTCGGAGCCGGTACCGGATACGTCAACCCGCGGGGAGTGCTGCGCCAGGACGCCATCTCCCCGCGGGGCGGCGGACCCGCCAGCGACCCGGAGTTCGTCGTCGAGGACCACCTCGACCGCTACGGCATCGACTACGCCGTGCTGACCGGACCTTTCGTGCTGCCGTTGGGCACCGACCCGGACTACCTGAACGCGGTCGCCGTCGCCGTGAACGAGGCGACCATCGAGACGTGGTTGGGGGTCAGCCCCCGCTTCCACGGATCGGTGCTGGTGAACTCCGACGATCCCGCAGCCGCGGTCCGGGAGATCGAGCGGCTGGGTGACCGGCCGGACATGGTCCAGGTCCTGATGGCGTCGACCACCCGGCAACCGTGTGGTCAGCGGCGCTACCACCCGATCTACGAGGCCGCGGCCGCGTACGGTCTCCCCGTCGCCCTACATCCGGGCGCCGAGGGAGCGGGCACCGCGGCGCCGCCGACCCCCGTGGGATATCCGTCGCGGTACCTGGAATGGCACACGCTGCTGCCGCTGACCGCGATGGCCCAGGTCACCAGCTTGGTCTGCGAGGGCGTCTTCGCCCGGTTCCCGACGCTTCGCGTGGTGATCGTCGAGGGTGGCCTGTCCTGGCTGCCCCAGCTGATGTGGCGACTGGACAAGAACTTCAAGGCCCTGCGCGACACCGTCCCCTGGTTGACCCGCCTGCCGTCGCACTACATCAAGGACCACATCCGGTTCACCACGCAGCCGGTCGAGGAACCCAGCGACCCCGACCACCTGACGCAGGTACTGGCCATGATGGACGCCGAGCGCACCGTCATGTTCTCCTCGGACTATCCGCACTGGGACAACGACAACCCGCAGCTGCTGTTCCGTCGCCTCGGCCAAGAGGTCCGCTCGCGCATCATGGCCGGGACGGCGGCCGAGCTGTACGGGTTAACTTCGCCTCCCGCTTCCGGGCCTGCGCGTCGGTCGCCAGTGTCGGCGGCCAGCTCGGCGCCACACTTGCCGGTGGACCAAGCCGAATGACCGCGTACCCGGTGGCGACGCTCGACGAGATCCCGGACCGCGGGGGACTGCTGGTGACCGTCGGGGGGCTGGAGATCGGGTTGTTCCGCGCCGGCGGGACTGTCCGCGCCTGGCGCAACCACTGTCCGCACATGGCCGCGCCGGTCTGTCGTGGCGCAGTGACCGGAACTCTGCTGGCCTCGGCGGTGTACGAGTACACCCCCGGTCGCGATGGCGAGATCCTGCAGTGCCCCTGGCACGGGTGGGAGTTCGACCTGCACAGTGGGCACCATCTCGCGCCCGGATCGTCGGCCCGGTTGCGCGGCTATCCGACTGAGGTCGTCGACGGTGTGGTGACTGTCCACCTGCGCGCCGGTCCGGCCTGACGGGCACCGATCCCGCTGGCGTTCGAGCTCGCCGACTGATCGGCCAGTCGCAGAGCTGGGGCTGGCACCGGACCGAAAGCGGCCCGGCACCGGAAGGTGCACACCCGTCTGACCGATCCATCTCGTCGTTCCCGGGCGGACCGATGGCCGGTGCGGGCCGCGACGAAGGTCAGCCCAGTCATCCTTGCCCGGCCGGCTGGCCACGCTGAGGGACCGATCAGTCCATGACTATGCAGACCTTGCCGTCGGCTCCTTGGTCAGCGACCCGGTAGGCCTGGTCGGCCTGGTCGAGGCGGAAGCGGTGCGTGACGATCCTCTCGGGGCGGAGCTGCCAGCGGACCAGGTGCTCCAGGAGATCTTCCATGTGTCGCAGCGAGGTGACCCAGGACCCGTAGAGGGTGATCTGTTTGTGGATCAGCAGCTCGGAGACGGGGAAGCTGATCTGGCCGCCCTCGCCGACGAAGGCGCATCGTCCCCAGGTCCGGGTG
>DASQVF010000071.1:0-4495 GCA_035640915.1 Propionibacteriaceae bacterium | reverse complement strand
GTGATGATGTCCCGGACCGCGATCTCGGCCTGGTCGCGCAGCTCGACGAACGCCCCGGCCAACGGCTTGTCGGCCGGGATCTCGGCCTCGGCGAGCCAGCGCCCGTTGACGTGCCGGTAGAGGTCGTCCTGGATCCGTACCTGGGGGTCGAAGCTGGAGAAGTCGAGGGCCGGCACGGTGGTCGCGGAAGGCTCGGTCACCCGGCCATGCTAGTCAGCGCCTCCGGGCGCGCAGTCCGCTCCGGTGAGCCGGCGGGCTTCCTCCCGACTGCGCCCCGAACGCCCTCGCAGGAACCCACGTACACGTTGGTTCCTGCGGCCACCCACAGGTTGCAACCTGGGTATCGGTGCGGGAACCAACGTGCACGTGGGTTCCCGCAGCGAGGGAGCGGGTTCCCGCAGCGGGGGAGCGTGGACCGGTCAGGAATCGAGAAGCGTGGACCCGGCGGCGAGAACTAGCGTGACGGTCAGAGAGATCACCTTCGGACCGATACCAGGAGCAACCACGATGAGCGCCGCGCCGAAGACCAGCGACAAGAGCAAGCAGCAGGCGTCCACGTCGGAGGAGGGATTCACCGCCGAGGAGCGGTCGGCGATGAAGCAACGCGCCGCCGAGCTCAGAGCAGCCAAGCGCCGGGGTAGCGCGGCGGAGAAGGCGGCGGCCGAAGCGCGCGACGTGCTCGCCAAGATCGCCGAGCTGCCGGAGTCGGACCGCGCTATGGCCGAGCGCCTGCACAGGATCATCACCGCCGCCGTTCCGGACCTGGCGCCGAAGCTCTGGTACGGCATGCCGGCCTACGCCAAGGACGGGAAGATGCTGTGCTTCTTCCAGAGCAGCGAGAAGTTCAAGACCCGCTACGCCGAGCTCGGCTTCAGCGACCACGCGAAGCTGGATGACGGCGCGTTCTGGCCGGTGGCCTACGCCGTGACCGAGCTGGGGGAAGCCGAGGAGGCTCAGATCACCGCTCTGGTCAAGAAGGCCGCCGGCTGACCTGACCTCGCGGTTCAGACCGGCTCGGCGACCGGCTCCGCCGCTGGGCGGCGGGCACGCCGGGCCTGGCGTACGCCATACACGGTGAGGATGACCAGGGCCACCCAGACCAAGGCGAAGCCGATCCAGCGGCCGACGGACATGGTTTCGCCGAAGTAGAGCACGCCGAGCAGGAACTGCAAGGTGGGAGCGATGTACTGCAGCAGCCCGAGGGTGCTCAGCGGCAGCCGGGTCGCCGCGGCGGCGAAGAACAGTAGCGGGACCACGGTGACCAGGCCGGACGCCACCAGCAGCAGGCTGTGCCCCCAGCCGAGGTGGCCGAAGGTAAGCCCGCCGGTGGCCTGCAGGAACGCCAGGTAGCCGAGGGCGACCGGCGTCAGCAGGGCCGACTCCACGGTCAGGGTCTCCACCGCGCCGCCGTTGACCTGCTTCTTGATCACGCCGTAGGTCGCGAAGCTGGTGGCCAGCACCAGCGCGATCCACGGCAGCTGGCCGTACTCGAAGGTCAGCACCAGCACCGCCACGGCGGCCAGCCCGACACTGGCCCACTGCAGCGGCGCCAGGCGCTCGCGCAGGAACACCACACCGACCAGGATCGACAGGATCGGGTTGATGTAGTAGCCGAGTGAGGTCTCGACGACGTGGCCGTGGTTGACCGCCCAGATGTAGACGCCCCAGTTGACCGAGACGACCGTGGCCGCGGCGGCGAGCAGCAGCAGGATGCGCGGCCGGCCGATCCGGCTCCACCAGCCGCGCGGGACGACGGTCAGCAGCAGCAAGGCACAGATGACCAGGGACCAGATGACCCGGTGGGCCAGCAGCTCCAGCGCGTTGGCCCGGGCGACCAGTGGCCAGAAGAGGGGCACGGCGCCCCAGAGGGTGTAGGCGCCGACGCCGTAGAGGATGCCGCGTTGGGTCCGGTCGCTTGACACTGGTCTGAGGCTACTCCGCCGTTCGGGAAGGCGACTCCGCATTCCGCCGCAGCCGGGTGGCCCGGCCGTTCAGGTAACGCTGCTGCGGGATGCTCGGGCTCCGCCGGGCGGCCTCCGTGTACGCGGTCCGGGCGGCCTCGGTGTTCCCGGCCATCTCGAGCAGGTGGGCGGAGACGGCGAGGAAGCGCGGATGCCCGGCGATCCGCGGGTCGGCGGCGAGATCGGCCAGCCGGGCCTGCCCGGCCTCCGCGCCGTCGGCCATGGCGACGGCTACGGCATGGTTGAGGGCGACCACCGGGTTGTCCGATCCGGCCAGCAGGACGTCGTAGAGGGCCCTTATCTGCGGCCAGTCCGTGGCCTCCGCCGTCGGGGCCTCGTCGTGCAGGGCGGCGATGGCAGCCTGGATCTGGAACGGACCGGGGTTGTGGTGCGCCACGGCGGCGGTGAGCAGGTCGACGCCCTCGCGGATGTAGCCGGCGTTCCACCGGGTGCGGTCCTGCTCGGCCATCGGTACCAGGTCGCCGTGCTCGTCGGTCCGGGCCGGCCGCCGGGCGTCGGTCAGCAGCATCAGCGCCAGCAGACCGGTGACCTCGTCGTCGTCGGGCCGGATCCGGTGCACCATCCGGGTGAGCCGGATCGCCTCCGCGGTCAGGTCGCTGCGCTGCAGGTGCTCGCCGGCGGTGGTCGCGTAGCCCTCGTTGAAGATCAGGTAGAGCACGTGCAGGACGACGGCCAGCCGCTTCCGGTAGTCCTCGCCGACCGGCATCGCGAACCGGGCGCCGCTGTCCCGCACGGTCTGCTTGGCCCGGGTGATCCGCCGGGTCATCGTCGCCTCGGACACCAGAAACGCCCGCGCTATCTCCGCGGTGGTCAGCCCGCCGACGGCCCGAAGGGTGAGGGCGATCTGCGCCGCCGGAGCCAGCGACGGGTGGCAGCACAGGAACAGCAGGAGGAGGCTGTCGTCAGCGTCGGCCGCCGGGGCGTGAGCGGCCGGTGCCGCCTCGGCGAGCGGGAAGGTCGACAGTGCCGCCGCCTCCTCCCGGCGGCGGCGGGCCTGCTCGTTCCGGATCAGGTCCGTCATCCGCCGGGACGCGACGGTGAGCATCCAGGCGCGCGGGTTTCGGGGCACGCCGGCGCCCGGCCACTCGGTCGCCGCCTGCAGCAGAGCCTCCTGGGTGGCGTCCTCCGCGATCGGGAACTGCCCGTAGCGCCGGACGAGCGTGCCGAGGACCTGCGGCGCCAGGCGGCGCAGCAGGTCCTCGGTCCCGCTCGGACCGGTCACGGCTCAGGCGTCGTCCGCGGCGTACTCGTCGATCGGGCGTACGTCGGCGACCGCCGTGGCCCGGACGTGCTCCGGCGCCGGGCAGTTGGCGAACTCGGCCGCGATCTCGGTGGCCCGGTCGAAGCTGCTGCACTCCACCACCCAGTAGCCGGCGAGCACCTCGGTGGTCTCGGCGTACGGCCCGTCGGTTACCACCGGCGTCCCGTCCGGGCCGTTCTGGACGCGGCGGGTGTGGACCGGGGCGGCCAGCGCACGACCCTCGACCAGCTCCCCGGACTCGGTGAGCCGGGAGTTGAGGTCGGCCATGAAGGCGTTCATCGCGGCGAAGTCCTCCGGGGTCCAGGCCGGGAGGTCGGTCGCCCGGCCGGCCATGCCGTCGTAGTCCTGCTGCGACCCGTAGGTCAAGATCATGTACTTCATCGCTGTCCCTCTCTCTCGTCGAGCCTCAACGACCGAGCCGCCGGGCCGCCAGCCCGACGAAGCCGAGCTGGACCACCGACGCTACGACGATCCGCACCGGGAAGGACTCCAGGTGCGGAAAGGCGACCAGGGCGAGGGCGACCGGCACCACGGCGACACAGGCCCGCGCCCAGGCGCGGTCCCCCCGGCGGGCGAAGCCGGTACGCAGGACGAAGCACAGTGCGATCCAGGCGGCCACGACCACGAGGTGGCTGAGCTCGTGCAGGACGCCGTGCCAGCTCATCTGCGGTGCGCCGGCGGGGGCACCGGCCGGGAAGCCGGCTCCGGGATCAGCGGTGAACACTCCAGCGGCGATCAGGCCGGCGCCGATGGCGGCGACCAGACGGGGGGCCCAGCGGGCGCCCGGACCGCTGGTCAGGACCCGCCGCACGCCGGCGGCGCAGGTCAGCATCAGGCCGCCGGTCAGGCAGAAGCTGGCGATCTGCACCCAGCCGCCCTCGCCCAGCGCCAGCAGGCTCATCGGGTGGCGGGTGAAGTCGTACCCGTCGCGGACCAGGCCCTGGGCCAGCCAGCTCAGGCCGAGCACGGGCCCGGCGGCAAGGCCGGCGGAGAGCAGCCGGCGGTCGCGGGCGGTGGGACTGCCCTCGACGGTTGGGGTGGTGAGAGTGGTCATGCCTCGACTCCTCGATGGGCGGACGCCCGTTGCGTCCGGTCAGGGAGTAGTCGAGGCTGGAACTCGGATCCGGACAGGCTGCCGAGGTGCGCTCGTTTCTCCGCACATCGCCGAATGTGGAGGCGGTGTCGGCCGATTCCGGCCCCGTTTCTCCGCACCACGCCACATCCGTGCCCCTGATCAGCGCACGGACCATCC
>DASQVF010000070.1:0-4872 GCA_035640915.1 Propionibacteriaceae bacterium | reverse complement strand
CCATCGGTCCGGCGCCTACCCGGCTCCCCCGGATCGCACTGCCACCCGCCACGTTTGCTCTCCTCGCTGTTGAAGATCTGGGGCCAAGTCTTGACGTGCTGCCTTGCGGGTCTGGTGCCTATGCCTGCAGCCGGTAGAGCAGGCCGAGCGCGACGATGGCCGCCAGCCAGACCACGCCGATGACGATGGTCAACCGGTCCAGGTTGCGCTCGGCCACCGACGACCCACCGAGGGACGAGGAGATGCCGCCGCCGAACAGGTCCGACAGGCCGCCGCCGCGGCCTTTGTGCATCAACACCAGCAGCGAGAGGATCACGCTGGTGATCGTGAGAACGATCGAGAAGATCAGGATGGGGGTGGTCATCGTCGGAACTTGACCTCGTAGGGCCGAAACACGCAGGTAGCCTAACTCACAGATTTCGGAATTCGTAACGACGAACTACAGGTCCGGCAGGTCGTAGAACCGTGCTATAGCAGCAAATTCCTCGATCACCAGGCTGGCTCCGCCGACCAGGCAGCCGTCGACATCAGGCTGCGCCATGATCGAGCGTACGTTGGCCGCCTTCACCGACCCGCCGTAGAGGATCCGCAGGTCCTGCGCGATGCCCTCGTCGTACCACTGGCCGACCCATTCCCGGATCGCGCCGCAGACCTCCTGGGCGTCCTCCGGGGTCGCCACCTGGCCGGTGCCGATCGCCCAGACCGGCTCGTACGCGACCACCAGCGCACCGATCTGCTCCAGGGTCAGGCCACCCAGCGCCTCCTCGACGTGAGCGATGGTGAAGGCGACCTGGTCCCGCTCCTCGCGGACCTCGATACCCTCGCCGACGCAGACGATGGGGGTCAGCCCGTGCTCGACCGCCTTCTTGGCCTTCGCGTTGACCAGCTTGTCGTCCTCGCCGTAGTGCTGCCGGCGCTCGGAGTGGCCGACCAGGACGTAACGGCAGCCCAGCTTGGCCAGCATGGTGGCCGAGACGTCACCGGTGTAGGCACCGTCGTCGAAGGGCGACACGTCCTGGGCTCCGTACTCGAGCTCCAGCCGGTCGCCCTCGACCAGGGTCTGCACGGTGCGGAGGTCGGTGAACGGCGGCAGCACGACCACCTCGGACCTGGTCCGGTCGTGCCGCTTGTCCTGCAGCGTCCAGGCCAGCTTCTGAACCAGACCCACCGCCTCGATGTGGTTCAGGTTCATCTTCCAGTTGCCCGCGATCAGCGGCGTACGAGCCATGCTCAGCGCTCCTCGTCCAGGACGGCCAGCCCCGGCAGGGTCTTGCCCTCCAGGTACTCCAGGCTGGCCCCGCCGCCGGTGGAGATGTGGCCGAAGTCGTCGTCGGCGAACCCCAGGTCACGCACCGCCGCGGCCGAGTCACCGCCGCCGACGACGGAGAGCCCGTCGACCTCGGTCAACGCCTGCGCGACCGCCTTGGTGCCGGCGGCGAAGCTCTCCCACTCGGCGACACCCATCGGACCGTTCCAGAAGACGGTCCGGGCCGAGCTGATCACCGAGGCGAACACGCGCGACGAGTCCGGTCCGATGTCCAGCCCGACCTGGTCGGCCGGCATGCCGTCGGCCGGGACCACGGTCGGCGGGGCGTCGGCCTTGAACTCCGGAGCGACGACGATGTCGGAGGGCAGCACGATCTGGGTGCCACCAGCCGCGGCGTCGTCCAGGTAGCCCTTGACCGCGTCGACCTGGTCCTCCTCGAGCAGGCTCTTCCCCACTTCGTAGCCCTGCGCGGCCAGGAAGGTGAACACCATCCCGCCGCCGATGACCAGGGTGTCGGCGGTCCTGACCAGGTTGGCGATCACGGCCAGCTTGTCGGAGACCTTGGCCCCGCCCAGCACCACCACGTACGGCCGCTCCGGGTTCTCGGTGAGCTGGCGCAGCACCTCGACCTCCGCCTCGACCAGGCCGCCGGCGGCGCTGGGCAGCCGCTGGGCCACGTCGTACACGCTCGCCTGCTTGCGGTGCACCACGCCGAACCCGTCGGAGACGAACACGTCGGCGAGGGCGGCGTACCGGTCGGCCAGCGCCCCACGCTCCGCGTCGTCCTTGGACTCCTCGCCGGGCTCGAAGCGGACGTTCTCCAGCAGCGCGACCTGGCCGTCCTCCAGGCTGCCGACCACCGCTTCGGCGGACTCGCCGACCACGTCGGTGGCCAGCAGCACCGGCGTACCGAGCAGCTCCGACAGCCGGGTGGCGACCGGGCGCAGCGAGTACTTCGGGTTGACCTGCCCCTTCGGCCGGCCCAGGTGCGCCATCACGATGACCTTCGCGCCGGCCTCGCGGAGCGAGTGAAGGGTCGGCAGCGAGGCCCGGATGCGGCCGTCGTCGGTGATCGTCTCGCCGTCGAGCGGGACGTTCAGGTCACAACGGATGAGCACCCGCTTCCCGCGGAGGTCGCCCAAACCCGAGACTGACTTCACGTACGCGTCCTTTCGCCAATGCACGCTCAGCCGGTCGAAGCGCGCGATCGCCCTTCGACAGGCTCAGGCCGAAGATTTAGAGCCGGCCGCCCACCAGCGCGACCAGGTCGACCAGGCGGTTGGAGTAGCCCCACTCGTTGTCGTACCAGCCGACGACCTTCACCTGGTCGCCGATCACCTTGGTCAGCCCTGAGTCGAAGATGCAGGAGGCCGGGTCGGTCACGATGTCGCTGGAGACGATCGGGTCGGCGGTGTAGCGCAGGTAGCCCTTGAGCGGCCCGTCGGCGGCGGCCTGGACGATCGAGTTGACCTCCTCGACGCTGGTCTCCCGACCTGCGGTGAAGGTCAGGTCGGTGGCCGAGCCGGTGGGCACCGGGACACGCAGCGCGTACCCGTCCAGCTTGCCCTTGAGCTGGGGCAGCACCAGGCCGATGGCCTTGGCCGCCCCGGTGGAGGTGGGCACCACATTCACAGCAGCGGCACGGGCCCGGCGCAGGTCCTTGTGCGGGCCGTCCTGCAGGTTCTGGTCCTGGGTGTAGGCGTGGACGGTGGTCATCAGGCCCTTGACGATGCCCAGCCCGTCGTCCAGCACCTTGGCCATCGGCGCCAGGCAGTTCGTGGTGCAGGACGCGTTGGAGATGATGTGGTGGTTGGCCGGGTCGTAGTCGGCGTCGTTGACCCCCATCACCACGGTCCAGTCCTCGTTCTTGGCCGGGGCGGAGATGATCACCTTCTTGGCCCCGCCGTCGAGGTGGGCCTTGGCCTTGGTGGCGTCGGTGAAGAAGCCGGTGGACTCGACCACCACGTCGGCGCCGATCTCCCCCCACGGCAGCGCAGCCGGGTCCTTCTCGGCGTAGGACTTGATCACGTGGTCGCCGACCTGGATCCCGCCCTCGACCAGCGACACCGGGCGGTCCAGCGGGCCCAGGATGGAGTCGTACTTGAGCAGGTGGGCCTGGGTGTCGTCATCGCCCAGGTCGTTGAAGGCCACGACCTCGACGTCGGCGTCGGAGGCGAGCAGGGCGCGGTAGAAGTTGCGGCCGATCCGACCAAAGCCGTTGATGCCAACACGAACGGTCATGGGAACGAGCTCCTGTTCTAAAGCCGGGGGTGGGTCTCTCCGGTCACGGAGGACCACAGCACACCTTAACGAACTCTGCGCCTCGTCCTACGCCCGCTTTTCTCCGTGGGCACCCATCGCCCGGCGCCTCCCGCCTGGTGACGCCCCGCGCCCTCCCCTGAAACTCACGTACACGTGAGTTCCGCCGGCGATACCCACTTTGCAACCTGGGTATCGCTGCAGGAACTCACGTGTACGTGAGTTCCTGCGGAGGAGTCAGCCGCAGGGTGGCGGAGCGGATCGAGCGGGGTCAGTCGACCTGCTCGAGCATGTCCTCACTGAGGTTGGCGTCGGTACCGGCGATGCCGAGGTCGGCCGCCCGCTTGTCCGCAGTGGCCAGTAGCCGCCGGATGCGCCCGGCGACGGCGTCCTTGGTCAGCGGCGGGTCGTGCAGCTGGCCCAGCTCCTCCAGGCTGGCCTGCTTGTTCTCCACCCGGAGTACGCCGGCCGCCCGCAGATGCTCCGGGACGTCGTCGCCGAGGATCTCCAGGGCCCGCTCCACCCGCGCCCCGGCCGCGACGGCGGCTCGGGCCGAGCGGCGCAGGTTGGCGTCGTCGAAGTTGGCCAGCCGGTTGGCCGAGGCGCGCACCTCGCGCCGCATCCGCCGGTCCTCCCAGGCGAGCAGCGACTCGTGGGCGCCGAGCCGGGTCAGCAGCGCGGCGATGGCGTCGCCGTCGCGGATCACCACCCGGTCGACGTTCCGCACCTCACGGGCCTTGGCCACGATGCCCAGCCGGCGGGCGGCGCCGACCAAGGCCAGCGCGGCCTCCGGACCGGGGCAGGTCACCTCGAGGGCCATCGAGCGACCGGGCTCGGTCAGCGAGCCGTGGGCCAGGAACGCGCCGCGCCAGGCGCCGACGCAGTCGCACAGTCCGCCGCTGACCACCTGGGCAGGCAGACCGCGGGCGGGGCGGCCGCGGGAGTCGATCAGTCCGGTCTGCCGGGCCAGCGCCTCACCGTCGGAGATCACCCGGACGACGAACCGGGTGCCGCGGCGCAGACCGGCCGCGTTCACCACCATCAGGTCGCTGTCGTGGCCGAAGACCTCGCTGATGTCGGTACGCAGCCGGCGGGCCGCGGCGCCCGTGTCCAGCTCGGCCTCGATGACGATCTTGCCGCTCACGATGTGCAGCCCCCCGGCGAACCGTAACGTCGCCGCCACCTCGGACTTGCGACAGCAGGGCTTGGCCACCTTGATCGTCGCCAGCTCCGCCTTCACCTGTGCGGTCATGGCCATTCGGACATGATGCCACGGGCCTGGGCCCGGATCCGGGCCACGTTGAGATTCCCGAGCACGGGCCACGACCCGTGAACCAGGACCCGGT
>DASQVF010000069.1:0-7125 GCA_035640915.1 Propionibacteriaceae bacterium | reverse complement strand
CTGGAAGTGGATCTACAACGGTGACTTCGGCCTGTTCAACTACTACCTGATCAAGACCCGTCTGATCACCGAGCCGCTGCTGTTCCTCTCCGACCAGAACCTGGCCATGCCCGCGGTCATCCTGATGAGCATCTGGTCCGGGGTCGGGTTCTCCATGGTGATCTACTTGGCCGCGCTGCAGGCCATCCCGGAGGACCTGTACGAGGCCGCTCGGGTGGACGGTGCGTCGGCGGTGTCGCGGCTGTTCTACGTCACCATCCCGCTGCTGCGGCCGACCACCCTGTTCCTCGCGGTGATAGGGATCATCGGCGCCTTCCAGGTGTTCACCCAGATCTTCATCATGACCAGCGGCGGCCCGGCCGAGCGGACGACGACCGTCGTGTACTTCATCTACCTGGCCGCGTTCAAGTTCTACGAGTTCGGCTACGCCAGCACGCTGTCGTTCGGGCTGCTGGCCATCCTGTTGGTCTTCACCATCATCCAGCTGCGGATCTACCGGAGGGGTGAGGCATGAGCGCGGCCACCGTGCCGGGCCCGACGGCCCCGGAGCCGACCGAGGCGGTCTTCGTCGCGGCCGACGTGACCCGGCCGCGGCGCCGGCGACGCCGGTCCGGCTGGTACTGGCTCGCGTACATCATCCTGGTCCCGGTTGCGATCTTGTTCGTGGCCCCGTTCGCCTGGCTGGTCAGTGCGTCGTTCCAGAGCATCGGGGACATGTTCTCCTGGCCGCCGCAGTGGATCCCCGAGAACCCGACCTCGGTCGGCTACCAGAAGTTCCTCGGCGTCGGGCCGGAGCGCGGCGAGGAGAGTCCGCAGGCCTGGCGGTGGTTCGCCAACAGCGCGTTCGTGGCCGTCTCGGTGACGGTCCTGCAGCTGTTCTTCAACTCCCTGGCCGCCTACGTGTTCGCCAAGCGGGAGTTTCCGGGCAAGAACGCGATCTTCCTGCTGTTCCTGGCCACGATGATGATCCCGGGCCAGATCACCCTGATCCCGAACTACCTGGTGATCAAGCACATACCGCTGTTCGGCGGCAACGACATCTTCGGCCAGGGCGGCTCGGGTTGGCTGGACTCCTACTGGGGGCTGATCCTGCCCGGCGCGGTCAGCGCGTTCGGCATCTTCCTGCTCCGCCAGTACATGGCCTCGATCCCCGACGAGCTGCTGGACGCGGCCCGGATCGACGGCGCGAACGAGTTCTCGATCTACGCCCGGGTGGTGCTGCCGCTCTGCGGACCGGCGCTGGCGGCCACCGGCATCTTCACCTTCCAGGCCGCCTGGGAGGACTTCTTCTGGCCGCTGATCATCGTGAGCAGTCCGGACAAGTACACCGCGCCGCTCGGGTTGGCCCTGTTCGTGGTCGAGAAGCGGACCCAGTGGGACGTGCTGTTCGCCGGCTCGGTGATCGCCACGCTGCCGATGATCATCGTGTTCCTGATCTTCCAGCGGCGGTTCATCCAGGGCATCTCGGTCAGCGGGCTGAAGGGCTGATGACCATGCGGCCTGAGCCCGTCGAAGACCCTTCGACAAGCTCCGGGCACCTCCGCGACCGCGTGGAGGCCCTGCTGAACGCCGGCAACGGGATCCTCCGGCTCGACCCGGCGTGGGTGGCGCGGGACTTCCTGCCCGCCGGTCGCCGCCTCGGCCTGCCTGAGGACGCCTACGACGTGGGCGAGCGCGGGGCCATCTGCGAGCGCTGGCTGGCCTCCACCACCCCGGCCGACAACCGGGTCCGGGTCCCGGACGAGGGCCTCTCGCCGATCGCCGGCGACGACGGCGAGCCGCTGCTGCTCGCCGCTGCCGTACGCGCCGCCCCGGACCTGGTGATGGGCCCGGAATACGCGGCGGCTCATCCGGGCGGTCTGGGCCGGCTGCCGAAGATCTTCGACTACGCCTACCGGCTGCCCTTCCACATCCACCCACCGCAGGCCTGGGCCGACCGGGTGGGGCGGAACGCCAAGGACGAGGCCTACCACTTCCTGCCCGGGGCGGACCCGGGCGCCCATCCCGAGACCTTCCTCGGCGTCCACCCGCACATCGCCCGCGGCCCTCGCGGGGAGGCGCTGCTGCCCTACCTGCAGGACTGGGACTCCGACCTGGTCCTACGCACCTCGCGGGCCTACCTCCAGGTGCCCGGTGAGGGGTTCGACGTGCCCTCGGGTGTGCTGCATGCGCCCGGTACCGCGCTCACCTTGGAGCTGCAGGAGGACTCCGACGTCCTCGCGATGTTCCAGGCCCTCAACGCCGGGAAGATCATCAGCAAGGAGCTGCTCTTCAAGGACGTCTCCCCGGCCGACCGGGACCGGGACGCCGAGCGTGCCCCGCTGGGCTTCGTGGACTGGGAGCGCAACGGCGACCCCGACCTGTACGCCTCCCGGCACCTGGCGCCGGTGCCGGTGGATGGGGAGCCGGAGTGGGGCCGGCGGGACTGGGTGTTCTTCGGCAACCCCAGGTTCAGCGGACAGCGGGTGACCGTCGCGCCGGGTCGCAGCGCGCGGATCGTGGAGCCGGGCGTCTACAGCGTCTTCGCCTGGTCGGGCACCGGCACCTGGGGCGGCCGCGAGCTGACCGGCGGCGAGCCCGGGCGCGACGAGCTCCTGGTCGCCGGCGCCACGGCCACGGCCGGGGTGGAGGTGGTCAACCGCGGGACCGAGCCGTTGGTGGCCTACCTGCTCTTCGGACCCGACCTGCACCCCGAGGCGGCCGCGATCGGCGGCGTCGGATGACGCCGGTGCTGCTCGACCTGGACCTGGCCATGGGCGCGCCCGGCAGCGACATCGACGACGGCTTCGCCCTGGCCCTGGCCGTGGCCGACCCGGAGATCGACCTGCGGCTGGTGACCACGGTGAGCGGCAACACCGACGCGGCGACGGCCACCACGCTGACCCTGGAGCTGCTCGACCGGCTGGTGGCGGTGGGCCCGCTGACCAACGTGGCGATGGCGATGCTGCTGGAGCCGGCCTTCGCCGAGTCGCTCGGTGACCTGGTGATCATGGGCGGCGTGTTCGCCGGAGCCACCGGGTCGGCCGACCTGCCCGGTGAGTTCAATGTCTGGAGCGACCCTGCGGCGGCTCGGATTGTGCTGCAGAGTGGGCGAATGGCGACCTGGGTGGGACTGGACGTCACCCGCCGCGTCCGGCTGTCGCGCCGGGAGGCGGAGGGCATGGCCGCGGACGCACACCCGTTCACGGCGTTCGCCGGGCGCTACTCCGTGGCGTGGATCGACCACCTGAAGGCCACCGCGGACCCGGCGACCGAGTCCTGCCCGCTGCACGACCCGCTCGCCGTGGCCGCGGTCAGCCGCCCGGAGCTGCTGAGGTTCGCCGAGGTGAACCTCGACGTGCAGCTCGACGGGGTGACCCGTGGCGTCATGGTCGCCGGTCACCGGACCTCAGCCGCGCGGCCGGTCAACGCCCGGATCGCCGTCGACGTCGACCCAGCGGGCTTCGCCGACCACTTCACCGGCTGTCTGCGCCGGATCTGATGGTCACCGAGCGGCCGCTGCGGCTGGCGATCATCGGGGCGGGCTCCCGCGGACTGACCTACGGCCGCGAGGCGGTGGTGACCGGGACGGCGGTGGTCACCGCGCTGGCCGAGCCACGACCGGACCGGCGAGCGGCGGCCGCGGCCGAGTTCGGCGTCGCGGACGAGTGGTCGGTGGCCGACTGGCTGGACCTCGCCGCTCGGCCGGACCTCGACGTGGACGCGGTGGTGGTCGCCACGCCGGACCGGCAGCACACCGCCCCGGCGCTCGCCTTCCTGGACCGCGGCCTGCCGCTGCTGCTGGAGAAACCGATGGCGCCGAGCGAGCGCGAGGCCCGGCAGATCGTCGCCGCGGCCGAGCGGGCCGACGTGATCGTCTGCGTCGCGCACGTGCTCCGCTACTCGCCGTACACCACCACGATCAAGGCCGCCCTGGCCGAGGGCGCGATCGGGGACGTCGTCGCCGTCGAGCATCTCGAGCCGGTCGGCTGGTGGCACTTCGCGCACTCCTACGTCCGGGGCAACTGGCGGCGGGAGGACGAGTCGAGCCCGATGCTGCTGGCCAAGTGCTGCCACGACCTCGACTGGCTGTCCTTCGTGGTCGACCGGCCGGCCGTCCGCGTGTCGTCCTTCGGCAGCCTCAACCACTTCACCGCCGCCAACCGCCCGGCCGGGGCCGGGTCCCGCTGCCTGGACTGCGCGGTGGAGCCGGACTGCCCGTACTCGGCCCGCCGCATCTACCTCGACCACGTCGACGATCCGGCGGCGCAGCGCTGGCCGCTGTCCATCCTGGCGGTCGAGGTCAACCGGGAGACCATCACCGAGGCACTGCGGGTCGGTCCGTACGGGCGGTGCGTCTACGGCTGCGACAACGACGTCGTGGACCACCAGGTGGTCAACATCGAGTACGCCGGCGGCGTCACCGCCTCGATGACCGTGTCGGCGTTCACGCCGATGAGCTTCCGCAAGACCCGGATCTTCGGCACCCGAGGGATGATGGAGGGCGACGGCTACTCGGTGACCGTGTTCGACTTCGTCACCAGCCGGAGCACCTCGATGCAGGTCGTGGACCCGAGCGACCCGCTGGCCGGTGAGGGCCACCTGGGCGCCGACGCGGCGCTGACCCGGAGTTTCCTGGCTGCGGTGCGCGACGGTGACCCTGGCCGGATCCTCACCTCGCCGCGGGTGAGCCTGCACACCCACGAGATCGTCTGGGCCGCCGAGCGGTCCCGCCGGCTCGGCCAGGTCGAGTCGGTGACCGACCAACGGTCAGCCTGAGTGGTGCTTGCGCCGGCGGCGCAGGTAGCGCCGGCTGTGGGCGGCGACGGTGAGCCGCTGGCCGGCGTAGGGGACCCCTCCGCTGAGCCGACGACCGAGGGCGAGCCAGGCGCAGACTGCCCGCTCCGCCAGCCACAGTGGCGCCCACAGTGCCGCGGTGGCCGGGAAGATCTCGCGGCCTCCGGTCCGGCGTCGGCCGCGCTCGGCCAGCGCGATCGCCCCTCCGATCCCGGCGGCCAAGCCCAGCTGACCCACGATGCGCCGCCGTGGGTCCCGGCTCCCGGCCCAGACGGCCAGCCACCCGGTCGTCGGCAGCAGGGCCAGCTCAGCGGCCATCCGGCCGGGTTGGGCCATGCTGTCGTACGCCTGGCGGACCCGTTGCCCGCGAAACTGGCGCGCCGACGGCGGCTCCCGCCGCACGAACAGCCCGTCGTCGCGGTACTCCCGGCCGCCGGCGGCCTCCACGGTGCGGGACAGCTCCAGGTTCTCGAACAGCACGTCGCCGTCGTAGCCGCCCATCGCCACGAAGGTGCTCCGGCGTACCGCGTAGGTGCCGGGGTAGTCGGAGCCGAACGCCCGGTTGACCAGGGACCGGGCGGTGTCCCACCGCGCGTGCCAGGGCAGCGGGGCGAAGAAGTTCTGCGGGCGCACCAGGTCTGCCTCCCGCAGCCGGCCCACCACCGCCTGCAGCTCCGGATACGACCAGCGCACGTCGTCGTCGGCGATGATCACCGCCTCGTGCCGGGCCTGCTGCAGGCCGGTCAGCACCCCGGCGACCTTGCCGTTGCGGACGCCCTGCGGCGCGACCGGCAGATGACGCACGAGATCGGCCCAGAGCCGGTGGTGCCGGTCGAAGACCGCCGGATCGCTCCCGTCCACCACGGTGATGTCGAGCCAGTGGCTGAGCTCGCCCAGATAGGCGGTCAGCGCCGCCGGATCGCTGTCGGACGGCCAGCGCAACGGAAGGACGTACTCGGCGTCTAGCACCGCAGCGATGACCGGCCGGCCTGCCACGCGCCCAGCAGGTGGGAGGCGACAAGCCCGTCGGTGGCCAGCGCCGCCGCCGCGCCGAACATGATGTCAGCGACCAGGTCCGGCTCGCGTACGGCCAGGCTCCCGGCCAGGTCGTGGGCCGCGATCTGCTCGTGCACCGCGTCGGCCTCGATGTGCTCGTCGAAGAAGCGGGTCACCTCGGTCCCGAAACCGAGGCGGCGCAGCCCGTTGCCGTAGCGCCGGTTCGGCAGGGAGGACGTCATCTCCAGGGCGGCCAGGTGCCCGACGGCTGCCCCGCGGAGCCGGCGGTGCAGCCCGAACATGGTCATCGTGTTGGCCCAGGCCAGGGTCAACGCGGGAACGGTGTCGGCGAAGTGCCCGTAGTCGTCCGAGAGCCCGAGGCCGCGCATGCTGGCGGCGAACAGGCCGGCGTGCATCCACTCGGGCCGGCCGCCGCCGTACTCGTCGGCCTGGATCTCCACCAGAGCGCACTTCGGCGGCCCCGACAGCCGTGGGATCGCCCAGCTGTGCGGGTCCGCCTCCCGCAGGTGGTAGATCGAGCGGTGCATCAGGAACTCGCCGTACTGGCTGCGGGTGCCCCGGCGGGCCAGGTAGGTCGACAGGCTGGGCGCCGGATCGTCCGCCACCAGCCGGGCCAGCGCGGTGGGCACCTCCTTCGGCGTGGGCTGCGTCGCGGGCAGCGCGGCGGCCGCGAGCCGGCGCAGAGCCTTCTCGAAAACCGACTCCAGGGCGGCCGCCGCGGCCACCAGGTCGGGGTGCCACTCCCAGCGCTCGTCGACCCCGGCTAGACCGCGGTAGTGGAGCTCGTAGAGCAGGTACAACGTCAGCTGGATGTCGTCGTCGGTGAGGCTGTCGGAGGTCCCGCCGGCCGCCTGGCCGGCCTGGTCGGCCAGCTCGGGGTGGGGATCGGGCCGGCTGCGGAGCACGGTGAGCAACCGATCGCTCAACGGTCCGCGAGCTCGCAGCCCGTGGGGTGCATCTGCGCTCACGGCGACGTTGCCGTGTTCGGCTACCAGCATGTTCTGCCGGTACCCACACTTGTGGTCCTCAAGCGGGTACGGCAGGACCGCAGCGGGTCTAGGTCCGTCATGCTGACAGGGTTCGTCGTGCTGACAGGGGGTACGGCGAGACCATGACCTTCTCGCCGTCGGATCCGCCGCCGACGTCCAGGATCACCATCTATCCCGACGGGCCGATCCTGGTTCGCGGGACGTTCGAGATCACCGACGTCGACGGCACCCCGATCCCCACCCGCCGCCGGGTGGTAGCCCTGTGCCGGTGCGGCCGCAGCGCCCTGGCTCCGTTGTGCGACGGCACCCACAAAGCGGTGTGGCCGCCCGGCGGCCGTCCGTC
>DASQVF010000068.1:0-7501 GCA_035640915.1 Propionibacteriaceae bacterium | reverse complement strand
ACGGCCTCGGCTCCGGCTCCGATCCCGCGATCGGCCGCCACGCAGCCGAGCACGCCGCCGACCAGCTGAAGACCGCGCTGCGCGGCTCCGACATGGTGTTCGTCACCGCCGGCGAGGGCGGCGGCACCGGCACCGGCGGCGCTCCGGTTGTGGCCCGGATCGCCCGTGCCCTTGGGGCACTGACCATCGGCGTGGTGACGCGGCCGTTCTCGCGTGGTCGTCCAGACGGAACCGGCGCCCTCCCTTACCGACGCTCGCAGGTCGCCGCCCCATGTCTGTGTGTGACCCGTCAACGTCTACTTGACCTGTAGGGCGATCGGGCGTGTCGCTCTCCGCCTCGGCACCCGTGCCGTGACCCTCTCGTAGCCTCGAGTCAGGTCGCAGGATCTCAACTCGATCTCATCAACGGTGAAGCGAGGGTTGAGAGTTTCGGCGATCGCAGTCCAGTTCATCACTGCGGGAGGAAGAGGCGCACCTGATGGTCTCCGCATCACAGAACTACCTCGCCATCATCAAGGTCGTCGGCGTCGGTGGTGGCGGCGTCAACGCGGTCAACCGGATGATCGAGGCCGGCCTGCGCGGTGTCGAGTTCATCGCGGTGAACACCGACGCCCAGGCGCTGCTGATGAGCGACGCCGACGTCAAGCTCGACATCGGGCGAGACCTGACTCGCGGCCTGGGGGCAGGAGCCGACCCGGACAAGGGACGGCAGGCCGCCGAGGACCACGCCCAGGACATCGAGGACGCGCTGAAGGGCGCCGACATGGTGTTCGTCACCGCCGGCGAGGGCGGCGGCACCGGCACCGGCGGTGCGCCGGTCGTCGCGCGGATCGCGCGCGCCCTCGGGGCGCTGACCATCGGTGTGGTGACTCGACCGTTCTCCTTCGAGGGGAAGCGGCGGGCGACCCAGGCCGAGCTGGGGATCGCGAACCTGCGTGAAGAGGTCGACACGCTGATCGTCATCCCCAACGACAAGCTGCTGCAGATGATCGACCACCAGATCGCGATCCTGGACGCCTTCAAGCAGGCCGACCAGGTGCTCATGCAGGGCGTCTCGGGCATCACCGACCTGATCACCACGCCTGGTCTGATCAACCTCGACTTCGCCGACGTCAAGGCCGTCATGTCCAACGCGGGCTCGGCCCTGATGGGCATCGGCTCGGCGCGAGGCGAGGACCGGGCCCGGGCGGCGGCCGAGATGGCGGTGTCCTCGCCACTGCTGGAGGCGAGCATCGACGGCGCCCACGGCGTGCTCCTCTCCATCGCCGGCGGCTCCGACCTCGGCCTGTTCGAGGTCTCGGCGGCGGCCAACCTGATCCAGGGGGCAGCGCACGACGACGCCAACATCATCTTCGGCACCGTGATCGACGACGCGCTGGGCGACGAGGTCCGGGTGACGGTGATCGCGGCCGGCTTCGAGGGTGGCCAGCCGCCCCGGCGCCAGCCGGGCATCAGCCGTTCCGCAGACCTGCGTAGCGGATCGCGGCCCCCGACGCCGGCCGCCGAGACAGCGCCACCCGCGGCGCCCGAGCCCGCGGTCAACGGCAGCGGGCATGGCAACGGGCACGGACAGCCGGCGCCGCCGACCGTTACGCCGGCACCTCCTCCGGCGGCCCCGGTGGCTCCGGTTCGCCCCATGCCGGTTTCGGTGCCGTCGCGGCCGCTCGACGACGACCTGGACGTCCCCGACTTCCTGAAGTAGTTACGGCAATGGCGCCTGATTCGGCCACGCGCGTTTCACCGACACACCGGGAGAACCGGGTTCGGGACGAAGCGCGCGTAGCCGTTTCAGGCGTGTCGCGAGGGGCCCGAGCGGATGCGCGTGTCGGGCCTGTCGCTCCCGATTCTGGCGGGTTCCGGCAGGTAACGTCAGCGCCAGGAGATGTGCCGACCGGGCGGCAGTCGAGTCACCGAGCGAGGGCGATGAGATGGCGGAACGACTGAAGCGAGCGGCGGCGTGGCTGGGCCTGGTCACCGACGACCGTTACGGCGACTACGACGAGCACATCGACGACGAGCCCACAGAGGGCATCAATCGCAACGACCTGCTGGACCAGCCGGACCGTCGGGTGGAGCACAGCGGCAACGTCACTCCGCTGGAGCCACGCCGAAACGGGGCGACCGCGACTCGGCCGCGGACCGCTGACGTGTCCCGGATCATCACGGTGCATCCGCGGACCTACAACGAGGCCCGGACGATCGGCGAGCACTTCCGTGACGGGGTCCCGGTGATCATGAACCTGTCCGAGATGGAGGATGCGGACGCCAAGCGGCTGGTCGACTTCTCCGCCGGCTTGATCTTCGGGCTCCGCGGCACCATCGAGCGGGTCTCCAGCAAGGTCTTCCTGCTCTCTCCGCAGAACGTCACCGTGGCGGCCGAGGACAAGGAACGGATCGCCGGCGGGTTCTTCAACCAGAGCTGACCGGCTCGGCCGGAACTGCGACCCTTCGCTTCTCGTTGCACTGATCGTCAGAAAGACGCCCGTCCGATGCTCGCCATGGCGTTGGGCCAGGGGTCGTAGGCTGGGCGCACGTGTTTGCACCGGAAGCGGGAGTTGAAGGCCGAACGTGGTTCTCATCGGAATCGTCATTGACTGGGTCCTGTGGATCTTCCTGCTGATCCTGTTCGCCCGGATGATCCTGTCCTGGGTGCCGGTGCTGGTCCGGGACTGGGAGCCGCGAGGCCCGATGCTGGTCTTCGCCGAGATCATCTACTCCATCACCGACCCGCCGCTGCGGGCGCTGCGCAAGGTGCTGAAGCCGGTGCGCGTGGGCTCGATGATGCTCGACTTGGCCTTCATCGGTCTGGCCATCGGGGTCAGCATCCTGATGCAGATCAACCGGAGTATCTTCTTCTGAGCCCGCTTCCCCGAGCCGCCCGGGGAGGTACGCTAGGCCGGCGAACGAAGGTGCCCGACCAAGACAATTTGGGTCTCGACCGAGACAGTTGGGTACGGTAGTGCGGATGGGCCGTCGGTTAGGCTCACACCACCAGCTCCGCTGACATATCGAGGTGAACTGATGACGCTGTCGCTGGACGATGTGCGCAACAAACGTTTCCGGATGGCCCGCAAGTCGGGGTACGAGGTCCTGGAGGTCGACGAGTTCGTCGACGAGGTCGAGGAGAGCTTCGCCCAGCTGATCGAGGAGAACGTCAACCTCAAGCGGCAGGTCGACTCCATCAAGTCGGCGCCTCCCGCTCCGGCCCAGCCGGCACCGGTTGTCCAGCAGGCTCCTCAACAGGCCCCGCCGCAGCCGCGCGGCGGTGACTCGGGCAGCCCGCTCGTGGTCACCACCGGCAAGGAGGCCAGTGCCGCGGTGGTGCGGCTGGTCGAGATGTCCACCGAGCAGGCCGAGCGGCTCGTGGCCGAGGCCACCGAGGACGCCAACCGGATCCGCGAGGAGGCCAACCGGACGGCGCACCAGGTCACCACCGACGCACGTACGCGGGCGGAACGGGTCGAGTCCGAGGCTCGGGTCAACGCGGAGCGGGTGCAGGCGGACGCCCTGAGCCGGGCCGAGAAGCTCGACCGCGAGATCGAGTCGCGGCGTGGCGAGATGTTCGGCGACCTGGAGCGGCAGCGGGACGACCTGACGGCCGCGGTGGCGGCCCTGCGCAACTTCGAGGCGGCATACCGCGCGAACCTCACCAACCACCTGCGGAGCCAGATCGAGTCGCTCGAGTCCGGGCGGGCCGAGCCGGCCGACGCACCGGACGTGGTCCGCGACCTGCGGCCGGAGGCGAGCACCAACGGCGCCGCCAACGTCGAGCAGCAGCAGCCGCACGACAGTGCTCCCCACCCGAACGAGCGGGACGACTCCCCGACCCTCGGTGGTGGTGGCGCTCCCACCAGCAACACGCCGCGGTTGGACGCGCTGCTCGGCGACCAGCGCTGATCGACGAGGCTGTCTTTCACCTTCCCTGACAGGAATTCGGGCGTGCTCCGCGCGGTCATTTGAAGATTGACCATCAGCCGCCTACTGTCTCTGCGACACACTCCGATGTCCAACACATCCGTGCGCAGAAAAGGGGAGCCAATGACGACCGCCAAGGCCAGTACGGAGGCTTCTCCCGCCGAGAACGGTGATCGCTCGACGACGGTACGGAAGGCCGATGCCGCGCCTAACGTCCACGCGGTGGCCGTGGAGCACCACGAGAAGCCGAGCAAGCCTATCGACCCATCGACGCTTCCGGTGCGTCCCGGTGAGGACCCCTGGACGGCTGAGGAGCTGGACGAGGTGAAGGCGGTGCTGACCGAGGACATCGCCCGGTTCGAGAGTCAGATCCAGATCTCCACCGCCGAGCTCGTCGGTCTGCTCCGGGACGGCAGCGAGGGTGCCGGCCGGGATCCGGCGGACGTGGGATCGGCCAACTTCGAGCGGGACGCCGAGATGTCGCTGGCGAACAACGCCCGCGAGATGCTGGACCAGTCCCGGCTGGCCCTGCGGCACATCGAGCTCGGCACCTACGGCAGCTGTGACAACTGTGGGCAGCCCATCGGCAAGGGCCGGCTGCAGGCCTTCCCGCGCGCCACCCTCTGCGTGACGTGCAAGCAGCGCGAGGAACGGCGGTAGCCGCTGTCGGTGCGGCAGCGGTCCGGTCGCCGCTGACGTACCGGGTGGTCTGGGCCGCGGTGGCGGCGGTCGGCCTCGCTCTCGACGTGCTCACCAAGGTCATCGCGGTCAGCCGGCTGGAGCCGAACGAGCCCATCCGGCTGCTCAGCGGCCTGCTTACCCTGCGGCTGATCCGCAACCCGGGTGCCGCCTTCAGCCAAGGCCAGCAGTTCACCTACGTCTTCGCCGGGGTGGCGGTCGTCGTACTGGCGTTCGTGGTGATCCGGCTGGTGCCCCGCCTCGGACATCCCGGCTGGGCGGTGGCGTTGGGTCTGCTGTGTGCCGGCGTGGCCGGAAACCTGACCGACCGGCTGTTCCGGGCACCGGGTCCGTTCCGTGGTCACGTGGTCGACTTCCTGGAGCTGCCGTACTGGCCGATCTTCAACGTCGCCGACATGTGTATCACCGGAGCCGCGATCCTGATCATGGTGCTGGCCGTGGTCCGCAACGTCGGATTGGACGGGTCACGGGCGGTCCGTGACTGACGCCAAGGTCGTCCTCGTCCCCGACGGTCTGCACGGCGAACGGGTCGACGCCGCCATCGCCCGGATGCTCGGCCTGTCCCGGACCTGGGCGAGCGAGCTGATCAACCACGGTCGCGTCCGGTTGGACGGGACGACGGTGGCCAAGTCCGACCGGGTCCGGTCGGGGGCGATGCTGGAGGTCGAGCTGGAGGACCGGCCCGTCGCGACGGTGGTGCCGCAGACGGTCGCCGGGGTCCGGATCGTGTACGACGACGCGGACATCGTGGTGGTGGACAAGCCGGTCGGGGTTGCCGCCCACCCGAGCCTCGGCTGGGACGGACCCGACGTCCTGTCCCACCTGGCCGGCGCGGGCTTCCGGATCTCCACCTCGGGGGTGCCTGAGCGGCGGGGCATCGTGCAGCGGCTCGACGTGGGCACCTCCGGCCTGATGGTGGTGGCGAAGAGCGAGATCGCGTACACGATCTTGAAGCGGGCCTTCCGCTCGCGCACGGTCGACAAGATCTACCACGCTCTGGTCCAGGGCCACCCCGACCCCTTCACCGGCACCATCGACGCACCGATCGGTCGGCACCCGGGCTCGGACTGGAAGATGGCCATTCTCGACGGCGGCCGACCCAGCGTCACCCACTACGACACGGTGGAGGCGTTCGTCGGCTCCACGCTGCTCGAGATCCGGCTGGAGACCGGGCGGACCCATCAGATCCGGGTCCATCTGGCGGCGATCCGGCATCCGTGCGTCGGTGACCCGACGTACGGTGGCGACCCCGTGCTGGCTGCGCGGCTCGGCCTGGACCGCCAATGGCTGCATGCGGTGGAGCTCGGGTTCACCCACCCGACCTCGGGCGCGGAGATGCGGTTCACGTCGCCGTACCCGGAGGACCTGCAGCATGCGTTGGACGTCGTCAGGACGGCTTGAGACAGGTCGACGCCGCCCTCCTGTGCGAGTAGGGACTTCGCTAGGGTCGAGCCGTGCGTAGAGCCAAGATTGTCTGCACCCTCGGGCCGGCGTCATCGTCTCCAGAACGCCTCGCTCAGCTGGTCGCGGCAGGCATGGACGTGGCGCGGCTCAACATGAGCCACGGGGACTACTCCGACCACGAGGCCAACCTGCGCAACGTACGCGAGGCAGCGCGCGCGGCGGGACGCCCGATCGGGGTGCTGGCCGACCTACAGGGCCCCAAGATCCGGCTGGGCCGCTTCGCCTCCGGCCGGGAGACCCTGGTCGAGGGTGCCCGGTTCGCGATCACCACCGAGGAGATGGCCGGCACGGCCGAGCGGTGCTCCACGACGTACAAGGGACTGCCGGGCGACGTGAACCCCGGCGACGTGATCTTGATCGACGACGGTCGACTGATGCTTCGGGCGGCCGAGGTCAGCGACACCGACGTGATCACCGAGGTGGTCGTCGGCGGGCCCGTGAGCAACAACAAGGGCATCAACCTGCCCGGCGTCGCGGTCAGCGTGCCCGCGATGAGCGATAAGGACACCGACGACCTGCGCTGGGCGCTGCGGCAGGGCATCGACATGGTCGCCCTGTCCTTCGTCCGCAGCGCCCAGGACGTGAAGCTGGTGCATCAGGTGATGGACGAGGAGGGCCGTCGGGTCCCGGTGATCGCCAAGCTGGAGAAGCCCCAGGCGGTCGCCAACCTGGACGAGATCATCGACGCCTTCGACGCGTTCATGGTGGCTCGCGGTGATCTCGGGGTGGAACTGCCGCTGGAGGAGGTGCCGCTGGTCCAGAAGCAGATCGTCACCGCCGCGCGCCGCTGGGCCAAGCCGGTGATCGTGGCCACCCAGATGCTGGAGTCGATGATCTCCTCTCCGCGGCCGACCCGGGCCGAGGCCTCCGACGTCGCCAACGCGGTGCTGGACGGTGCGGACGCGGTGATGCTGTCCGGAGAGACGAGCGTGGGGGAGTACCCGGTGCTCACCGTGCAGACCATGGCCCGGATCGTGGAGAACACCGAGGTACACGGCTCGGAACGGATGACCGACATCGACTGGGACCCGCACACCACCAGCGGCGTGATCACCAAGGCTGCGGCCGAGATCGGCGGCCGGATCGGGGCGAAGTTCCTGGTCGCGTTCACCCACTCCGGCGACGCGGCGCGGCGACTCGGCCGGCTCCGGTCGCCGATCCCGGTGCTCGCGTTCACCCCGATCGAGCAGACCCGAGCGTCGCTCACCCTGAGCTGGGGCGTCGAGTCGTTCCTGGTGCCGATGGTGGGACACACCGACGAGATGATCCGCCAGGTCGACGCCGCGCTGGTGGAGACCGGCCGGATCGCCGAGGGCGAGCGGGTGGTCATCGTCGCCGGCTCACCGCCCGGCGTCGCCGGCCACACCAACATGATCCGGATCCGCCGCATCGGCGCCCCGCTGTAACCGCCTGAGAACCCCTT
>DASQVF010000067.1:0-12985 GCA_035640915.1 Propionibacteriaceae bacterium | reverse complement strand
TCACCAGTCGGGGCCTGGGAACCGATGTGCCGGCGGCCGGTGACCACGCTGACCGATCCCTCGTCCGCGCCCGGAACCATGGCCACCGCGGCGGCGATGATCTCAGCCAGCATGACATCGGGATCGTCATGCTCCTCCAGGGCACGAGCCAGATCACCGAAGTCTTCGGCGAGCTGATTTGGATCGACCGTACCTGTGTTGGCGGTGGAGGGCTGACCCTTACCACCAGTGCTGGATCGGGCGTCGGTCATGGACCATCCTGCTTCCTGGAGCTGCTGTGCCGCTGCCGCGGTGCCGAACAGCCTCAACTACCCAATCTAGGCCCAAGCGGTGGAATATGGGGCCGGAGGTACCTGAGCAGTCCGCCTTGACGTTGGAGCAGAGATGGCGCGCCCGCTTCTCCGCTTGCGATACACCCGCTGCGACGCTACGGGCTCTAGAGGTGTCGGTCGTCGCTGGTCCAATGGCTCCGTGGTCGCTCTTTTCACTGCCGTCAACATGTGGCTCGGGGTGGTCCTCAGCTTCACTGGGTCCATCGCAGGAGCTCCGGCACCGACGACCATGACCCCATGACTCGAACCACCGCTGGGCTGTCGCTCGGGCGGTGGCGTCGGCTGGGGTTGGGTGTCAGGCGAGGGACAGGAAGAGCTTTTCCATCTTCTTGGCGTCGAGATTGTCGCTGGTCGGGTCTTGGATCAGGCACTGTCGCAGGCCGCTGGCCACAATCGCGAATCCGGCGCGGTCCAACGCACGCGACACGGCCGCCAGCTGGGTCACCACGTCCTCGCAGTCGCGCCCTTCCTCGAGCATCCGCAGGACACCGCCGAGTTGGCCCTGCGCTCGCTTGATCCGATTGATCACGGCGCCCATTTCCTCGGGCTTCAGTTCGGGCATCAGGATTCCTGTCGTACGTCGAGTCGGGGCCCTCCGTGGGCTGCATAGAGGGACTCGATTGCGGCGTGGAGGCGCTGTTTGGCGTCGGCTGCCACCTGAGCAATTGCCGGGTTCGTGAAGAAGGACAGCATCGTCTCGGGATCAAAGCCCTCGATGACAGTGGTGGACGGGTCCACTTCGCGTATCACCACGTTGCACGGCAGGAGCACCGCAACCGAGGGGTCTGCCTGCAGTGCCTGATAGGCCAACGGCGGTCGGCAGGCGCCGAGGATGACCTGCCGCGCGATGTCCTTGCCCAATTTGGCCTTCATCGTCGCGGCCAGGTCGATCTCGGTGAGTACGCCGAAGCCCTGCTCACCGAGGGCGGTGCGTGCTGCATCGACGGCCTGGTCGTATCCCAGAGACAGTCGGGTGCTGATCGTGTAGGTCCGATCCGCCTGGTTCATCGTCCGCTCCGCTGTACGGCCGCCGCCTGGTGCCGTGCGGCGCCGGCGCGGAGCTGCTCCACGTCGAGGGCTCGGACCTGATCGATGAGATCCTCCAACACTGCCGGCGGCAACGCTCCCGGCTGGGCGAAAACCAGGGCGCCGTCCTTGAACGCCATCAGGGTGGGAATCGAGGTGATGTTGGCCGCTGCGGCGAGGGCTTGCTCGGTTTCGGTGTCGACCTTGCCGAAGACGATGTCGAGGTGACGCTTCGAGGCGGCCTCGTAGGTCGGCCCGAACTGACGGCACGGTCCGCACCAGGACGCCCAGAAGTCGACGAAGACGATGCCGCTGGAGTCGTCCGCCGGCTCGAGGATGGTCTGCTCGAAGTTGTTCGCAGTCAGGGTGATGGTGCTCATGAAGCCTTCCTTCGTGGTGTGACGGGCAATGCGGCGCAGCACTCGCCCGACGGAACCATCATACCCGCGGGGGTATTCCCGGGCATCGCAACGGCATCGCGTCGCTGCCAGCTGAGCACGATCCGTCGTGCGATCGGTACGCGGCACGACCGACCACATCGCGCTTTCTCGGACAGCCGGAGAGCAGCCGAGTCCCGCCCGCATCGATTTTTGCGATACCCCCGGGGGTGTTATAGTGATGACTGCGATACCCCGGTGGGTATCGCAGCGAAGCCTGTAGGACGCAAGGAGAGGTTCGGTGCGCTCTGTTCCCGAGATCGATGTCGACCAGTTGGCGGCCGCGTTGGGACGCGGTGCGATGGTCGTCGATGTCCGCGAGCCGCTGGAGTATGTGACCGGGCATGTTCCGGGGGCAGAGCTGATTCCGATGGGCGAACTTCCCAGCCGGACGGTCGAGCTGAATCGGTCCGAGCCGGTCTATGTCATCTGCGCGTCGGGTAACCGCAGCGCCGCGGTGACTGCCTTCTTGCGTCAGGCCGGCGTCGAGGTGTGGTCGGTAGCGGGCGGCACGAAGGCGTGGGCCGCGGCCGGTCGTCCGCTGGTCACCGGCCCGCCGCAGGTGCCTGAGCGGGCCACCGACTCCATTGCGTCAAGCCAAGGAAGAGAACGATGACTGACCCGAAGCTGCTGCTGTCTGCACCGCGCCGATCAATCCCGACTGGGGGAATCACCGTGGTGCCGCTGGACACCCCCACCCTGGGCGATCGCAGCTATCTGGTTCACGACGGCACTGTCGCCTTCGTGGTCGATCCACAGCGTGACATCGATCGCGTGCTGACCCTGTTGGACGAACACCGCGTGCGCCTGACGCATGTGTTGGAGTCCCACATCCACAACGACTACGTCACCGGAGGCTGGGCCCTGGCCCGGCGCGCCGGCGCCGCCTATCTGGTCAACGCCGAGGACGAGGTCTCGTTCGACCGCACCCCGGTGCGGGACGGCGAGGTGCTCGACATTGGTGACCGGATGCAGGTCACCGCGGTGGCCACTCCGGGCCACACCTTTACCCACCTCTCTTACGTGCTCACCGATACCGCGACCGGCAACACCGTTGCCGTCTTCTCCGGCGGCTCGCTGCTCTTCGGTACAACCGGGCGCCCCGACCTGCTCGGTCCTGAGCACACCGATGAGCTGGTTCGTCTGCAGCACGGCTCGGCGCACCGGCTCGCGGCCATGCTGCCGGATGACGCCGAGATCTACCCGACGCACGGCTTCGGCTCCTTCTGTTCGGCCACCCAGGCAGAGGCAACCGCCTCGACGATCGGTCAGGAGAAACGGTCCAACCCGGTGCTCACCCTGGACGAGCTCAGCTACGTCCGCCAGTTGCTCGCCGGGCTCGGTACCTACCCCGCCTACTACGCCCACATGGCGCGCAGTAACGCCGCCGGACCGTCCGAGCCGGACCTATCACCGCCGACACACGCGGATCCGGTCGAGCTGCGGCGGCGGATCGAGGCCGGCGAGTGGGTCGTGGATTTGCGCAACCGCACCGTCTTCGCGGCCGGCCACCTGGCCGGATCGCTCAACTTCGGTCTTGACGGTTCCTTCGCGACCTACCTCGGCTGGTTGGTGAAGTGGGGAGCGCCGCTGACGCTGCTCGCCGAGACGCCAGAGGAGATCTCCGAAGCGCAGCGTGAACTGGTACGGATCGGCATCGACCGGCCTGCCGCGGCCGCCACCGGCACCCCGCACGACTGGATCGCCGGGACCGGGCAGGAACTGGGTTCGTTCCCGACCGCGGCTTTCGCCGATCTCGCCCAGGTGCGACACCACCGCCCGGTGATCGTCCTCGACGTACGAGGTAACGACGAGTACGCAGCCAGCCACATCGACGGGGCGGTCAACATCCCGATCCACGAACTGCCCCAGCGCCTCGGCGACGTGCCGGACGGCGAGGTCTGGGTGCACTGCGCCGGCGGGTACCGCGCATCGGTGGCCGCGTCGTTCCTCGCCCGCGCGGGGCGCCGGCTGGTGGCGATCGACGACGCCTTCGACAACGCCCTCGGAGCCGGCCTGCTGATCACCGACGACGCAACGAAAGCCGCATGACGCCGGCCATTGCCGTCGTCGCCGGGCTCCTCATCGGGCTCAGCCTCGGAGCACTCGGCGGCGGCGGATCCATCCTCGCCGTCCCGGTGCTGGTCTACGCCCTGGGGCAGACCCCAGCACAGGCAACGACGGGCTCGCTGGTCGTCGTCGGCGTGACCTCACTGCTCGGTGCCGCCACGGCGCTCGCGACCGGCAAGGCCCTCCTTGGCCGCGGTATCGCATTCGGGATGGCGGCCATCGGTGGTGCCGCGGCGGGCGCGGCGGCGTCTGGGGAGGTCCCGGAACCGGTGCTGCTGGCGGCGTTCGCGGGGCTGCTGCTTGTGGTCGCGACTGTGATGATCGCCCGCTGGGTCCGTGTCCGCCGCTCCAAGGAGGGCACTGCAGCGCCTGGCCGGCAGGCTGCCGATTGGATCGATGGCCCAATCATCAGCTTCAGACCGACGTTCAGATGCCGATGTTCGAAGGCGGTGGCCGTGCTGGTGAGCGCGAGCGTTGTCGGACTGCTCACCGGTTTCCTCGGCGTCGGCGGCGGCTTTCTGGTGGTGCCAGCCCTGGTGCTGGTCGGCCTGCCAATGGCGTATGCAGCCGGCACGTCGCTGGTCGTCATCGCGATCACCTCGGCCTCTGCGCTCCTGGTCAAGGCGGGAGCCGGGACCAGCCCGGACTGGGCGCTGGTCGGACTACTCACCGCGGCCGCTGTCGCCGGCAGCTGGGCAGGCGTCGCAGCGGCCGGGCGGATGAAGACCGGCACATTGCAGGCGAGCTTCAGCGTTCTGCTGGTCCTGGTAGCCGGCTACACCGCCTGGCAGACGGTGCCCCCGCTCCTGTGACCACCACACCGCGACCTAATCACTGATCCGACAGGAAACCATCCCGACCGAAGGAGAAACAGCATGTGTCGACCAGTCACCTGCAAGAAGTGTGGCAAGACCACCTGGGCCGGATGCGGCCAACACGTAGACCAGGTCCTGGCAGCCGTCCCGACCTCCAAGCGATGCCAGGGCCATGCCAACGAGCCCGGCAACGGTGGCCTGTTCGGCAAACTCTTCGGCGGCCGCTGACCCCCGTACCTGTGCCAGGGGCGCGGTCGATAACCGCACCCGCATCGGTGCGCCCCGCGATCACTCGGCCGAAACCAAAAACACTGACCAGGACGTCGACCACGCTTCGTACCATCGACTCGGCCGTCATGCAGGAATATCGGACACCTGTCGTCCTCGCATCCTGAACGTCCGCACCCAGGCGGAGTTCGAGGCCGTCCACATTCGCAGCTCCTGCAACGCCAGTGTTCGTGAACCGACGGCCGGCGAGCAGCTTGTCCGCGTCCACCAGCGCGTCCATGATGAGACTAAAAGTGAGACTAGGCCCCAGATCCAGGGCTCGAGGTTGGCGGGTCACGGACGCCTGCGGCTCCGTTTGCCCTTGTGAGAGCGGAGGTGGCGGGATTTGAACCCGCGAGAGGGTTGTGCCCTCAACCCGCTTAGCAGGCGGGCGCCATAGACCGGACTAGGCGACACCTCCAAGGAGCGACCCGCCGGGGCGGAGCGCTGGGCAAGCGTACCGGCCGCCCAAGGCCCGAGGCAAAGCGGATGCGCCGCCCGTCCCACCGAACCGGTCCAAGATCGTGCGCCGTCCTCGAGGCAAGATCCCTCGCGTTGTGTTGCCCTTGCATTCCAATCCGCCGCGGTGACCGGCGTCGCCCCGGTCTGCCGCCTACAGTGGAGCCTGCCGTCAATCGGGGAAATCGAGCGCGAAGGAATGGGGGTGGAGGTGTCGACCGCGGTCCCGCCGCCCGGCCCCGACTGGGATCGGTTCGACGAGCCACGGTCCGCGTCCGCCAACAATGATCCGTCCGTACGCCAGCCGGACCGCAGCTTCCGGGAGACGGTGCTGCTCACCATCGCCGGCACCCTCGTCCCCGGCGCCGGTCTGATCGCCGCCCGCCGCCAGTTGCTGGGCGTGGTCGTCCTCGGCCTGTTCCTGTCGATGATCGTGGCCATCGGCATCTACGCGGCTGTCGATCGTCAGGCGTTGCTCGCCCTCGCGGTCGACCCTGAAGTGCTGCGCGGGATCGGGGTCGCCCTCGTTCTCGTCGGCCTGACCTGGGTCGGGGTCATCATCGCCACGCACCTCGCCCTCCGCGGCCGGGTGAGCCAGGCCCAGCGGGCGTCCGGCGGCCTCCTGGTCGGCATCCTCGCCTTCGCCGTCGCGGCACCGATGGCCGTCGCCTCGATCTACTCCTACGAGCAGGCCAGCCTGGTCGGCACGGTGTTCAAGAGTGAGGACGAGTCCAAGAGCGCCACCCGTCCGACGCTGAACGTGCCGAGCGACCCCGGGGCCCCGGCTCCCCAAGACCCCTGGGCGGACAAGCCGCGGCTCAACATCCTGCTCCTGGGCGGCGACGCCGACGTGAACCGCGTCGGCACCCGTACCGACACCGTCATCCTGGCCAGCATCAACACCGCGACCGGCAACACCACCTTGTTCAGCCTGCCCCGGAACACCGCTCGGATGCCGTTCCCCAAGAACTCCCCGCTGCACAGGTTCTACCCGAACGGCTTCACCAACGGCGACGGCAACAACCCGGAGTACTTCCTCAACGCGATGTACATGAATGTGCCGAACAGCGTTCCCAAGGACGTGCTCGGCGAGACCGACCACCTCGGCGCCGACGCCCTCAAGCTGTCCGTCGGGGCAGCGCTGGGTCTCGAGGTCGACTACTACGTGCTGGTCAACCTGCAAGGCTTCTCCCGGCTCATCGACGCCCTCGGCGGCATCCGGGTCAATGTGAACACCTACATCCCGATCGGCGGCAACACCGACCGCCAGATCCCGCCGGACGAGCAGATCTCGCCCGGGCCGAACAAGAAGCTGAACGGGAAAGAGGCCCTCTGGTTCGCCCGCGGCCGATACCGTTCCGACGACTACGTCCGGATGGACCGGCAGCGCTGTGTGGTCAACGCGATCATCCAGCAGGCGAACCCCGCCAACGTGCTGGCCCGCTACGAGGACATCGCCAGGGCCGGCAAGCAGATCGTCCAGACCGACATGCCGCAGGAGGTGCTGCCGATGATCGTCGACCTCAGCCTGCGGGTCAAGAACGGCAATGTGCGCAGCATCGTGTTCAAGCCGGGGTCCGGCAACTTCTCCAGCGGGAACCCCGACTTCCCCGATATGCGGCGACGGGTCAAGGTCGCGCTCGGCGAGACCAAGGAGATCAAGTCCGGCACCGACACGCCGGAGCCCGATCCCAGCGCCACCGGCACGGGCACCAAGAAGCGGAGCTCACCCCAGACCGAGTCCGACGACGTCAACGCCAGTTGTGGCTGGCAGCCGGACGTCGCCGCCAGTGCGAGGCCTTTCCCGGGGGCCAAGACCGTCAGCTGAGGACGAACGCCTCGGTCCGCTGAGGCGCTGCCGTGCGACGGATGCTAGGAAGGAGCCCAGAACTGCGTCCGCGGGACGCCGCTCCCGACCTGGAGGCGCCCATGCCCGATCCTCTGGCCGATCTCAACGCCGTCCTCGAGCAGTTGAGCCTGGAGGAGAAGGCGTCGCTCACGCTCGGCTCGGACTTCTGGCACACCGCGCCGGTGGAGCGGGTGGGCATTGAGGCGATCATGGTCTCCGATGGACCGCACGGACTGCGGGCCCAGCTTGCTGAGGCTGACCACATCGGGCTGTCCGGCAGCGTGCCGGCCACCTGCTTCCCCACCGCCTCGGCCCTGGGCAGCTCCTGGAACCCCAACCTGTTCAACGAGGTCGGCCAGGCCCTCGCCCGGGAGGCGCGGGCCTGCGGGGTCTCGGTGGTGCTCGGCCCGGGCATCAACATGAAGCGGTCACCGTTGTGCGGACGCAACTTCGAGTACGTCGCCGAGGATCCCTGGCTGGCCGGCGAGCTGGCCACCGCCATGGTGCAGGGCCTGCAGAGCCTCGGCATCGGGACCTCGCTCAAGCACTACGCGGCCAACAACCAGGAGAGCGATCGGCTGCGGGTCAGCGCCGAGGTGGACGAGCGGACCCTGCGCGAGATCTACCTTCCTGCGTTCGAGCGGGTGGTCACCTCGGCCCAGCCGTGGACGGTGATGTGCGCCTACAACAAGGTCAACGGCACCTACGCCTCCGAACACCACTGGCTGCTGACCGAGGTGCTGCGGGAGGAGTGGGGATTCGAGGGTCTGGTCGTCTCCGACTGGGGCGCCGTCCACGACCGGGTGGCCGCTCTGGCCGCCGGTCTGGACCTGGAGATGCCGCCCAACCACGCGCTCAGCCGAGATGCGGTCGTCGACGCGGTCAACGAGGGACGGCTGGACGAGTCGGTGCTCGACACCGCCGTACGCCGCGTGCTCCGGCTGGTCGGCCAGGCTCGGCCCGCTCGCGCCGAGGGCGGTGAGTTCGACGTCGACGAGCACCACCGGCTGGCCCACCGGGCCGCGCTGGAGTCGGCGGTGCTGCTCAAGAACGACGGCGGCGTGCTGCCGCTGGACCCGGACTCCGGGTCGACCGTGGCGGTGATCGGGGAGTTCGCACGTACGCCGCGGTTCCAGGGCGCAGGCAGCTCGCAGGTCAACCCGACCCGCGTCGACGTGCTCCTCGAGGAGCTGACCACCCGGCTCGGCGCGGACGTGACGGTGCGGTTCGCGCCCGGGTTCGCCCTCGACTCCATCGACCCCGACGATGCGCTGGTCGAGGAGGCGGTGGCCACCGCCCGGGATGCCGACCACGTGGTCGTCTTCCTCGGACTACCAGGCTCGGCGGAGTCGGAGGGGTTCGACCGGACGCACATGGACCTGCCGGCCAACCAGGTCGCCCTGGTCGAGGCGCTCGCCGCGGTGCACGACCGGCTGATCGTCGTGCTGGCCAACGGCTCGGCGGTCACCCTGTCCACCTGGGAGCAGCATGCCGCCGCCGTCTTGGAGTGCTGGCTCTCCGGGCAGGCGGCGGGCGGCGCGGCGGCCGACCTGCTTCTCGGCCGGGCCAACCCGAGCGGCAAGCTGGCCGAGTCCCTCCCCCGTCGGCTGGCCGACTGCGCGGCCTCGCTCAACTTCCCCGGCGACTCCGGTGTGGTCCGCTACGGCGAGGGGCTGTTCATCGGCTACCGCAACTACGACAAAGCCGACCTCGAGGTCAGCCACCCGTTCGGCTTCGGCCTGTCCTACACGACGTTCGCCCTCGCCGACCTCGACGTACGGGTCGGCGGCTCGGTCGCCGGCGGCGACCTGGCGGTCAGCGTGGCGGTCTCGGTCACCAACACCGGGTCGGAAGCCGGGGCGGAGGTGGTGCAGGTCTACGTCCGCGACGTCGAGGCCAGCGTGGCCCGGCCGGTCCGTGAGCTCAAAGCGTTCACCAAGCTGTGGCTGGAGCCGGGCGAGACTCAGCGGGCGACCGTGTCGCTGGACCAGCGGTCCTTCGCGTTCTGGTCGATCGTGCATTCCCGCTGGGTCGTCGAGGCGGGCGAGTTCGAGCTCGGCGTCGGCACCTCCTCCCGCGACCTCCCGCTGGCCGAGACGTTCACCCTGGACGCGCCCTCCATCGCCGCGCCGCTCCGGCGGGACTCGACCCTGCACGAGTGGCTGGCCGACGAGGAGGGCCGCCGGCTCGTGCTGGAGCTGAACGCGCCGCTGCTCGCCGACGACCACCTGGTCTCGGTCATCGGCACCATGCCGATGACGACGCTGGCCGCCTTCGGGATGGGCGTGGACTACCCGACGCTGGACCGGCTGACCAGTCAGCTCAGCACGGGCTAGTTCTCCCCGACCGGGACGGGCAGCTCCGGGACCGCGACCAGGACGACGTCGTGCAGCCGCCAGTCCAGCCCGGCACAGCCGCGCCGGGCCTCCTCCAGCTCGGCCACCGACGGGTCACGGCCCTCCTTGGGCACGACGAAGCCCTCGACGTGGAACACGTGTCCCTCATCCCGGGCGCGTACGCCGACGTCGGCCACCCAGTCCAGCCCGCGTAGGTAGTCCTCGACCTGGCCGATGACCGGATGGGGCTTGGAGTTGTCGAAGGTGGTGGCGCGTACGTCGGTCAGGTCCAGGATCGAGGAGCGCAGGTTCTGGACCCCGTCGGACAGGATCGACAGTGAGATGAACAGCGCGGCCGCCGCGTCGGTCCACCACCAGCCGATCCCGATGCCGCCCACACCGACGAGGGAGCCGAGGGCGGTCATCCAGTCCGCCTTGTTCATCTTGGCGTCGGCGTAGAGCACCTTGTCGTGCAGCTCCTCGGCCAGCTTCATCTTGACCCGGCCGAGCAGCACCGGCGGCACCCCGGTGACGACCATCGCGGCCATCATCAGCCAGCCCAGCCAGAACACCTGCCCGAACAGTTGCACGGACCCGATGGAGGGATGCTCGGCGGAGACCAGGCCGACGGCGGAGTCGAAGATCAGGAGTGCTCCCATGGTGGTCAGGGCGACGGCGGCGACCAGGTGGCCGACCCCGACCGAGCGGTGGTAGCCGTACGGCCGCTTGGCGGTCGGCGGCTTCCGGATGATCCGGACGGCGACCAGAAAGGCCAGCGGCGGGGCGAGCGAGAGCATGTCCTCGGCCCAGGCCACCTTCATCGCCTGGGAGTTCCCCGCCACCAACCCGACCAGCGTGATCGCGCCGGCCAGGAAGGCGATGGTGATCCACTCGTAGCGGACCGCCTTGCGCAGCGTCGCGGCCTGCTCGTCGGGCAGCTCCGTGGCCCCGAAGGTCACCCGGCTCATAGCGACCCCCGCTCCCGCAGGAACCGCTCCAGCCGGAGCAGGAAGGCGTTCTCGCCGAGTCGGGCCGCCATCACCAGCTCGACCGGCTCGCCGGCTGGGTCGATGGCCTTGGCGTACGGCTTGGTGATCGCGGCGTGCTCGGCCCACGGGGTGTCGGCGGTCAGCCCGCCGATGACCAGGTCCAGGTCGCCGTGCTCCAGCGCGAGGATGAGCATCTCCTCACCACCCACGGTCCAGTCGATCTCGGCGGGCAGGGTGGCGGCGAAGTCGCGGACCAGGACCACCTCGCTGCCCTCCGGCTCGGCGGTGCCGCGGACCTCGGTGTGCGGCGGGTTGGGCGAGACGCCGACGCGGAGCACGCCCCCGGTGACCCGCTCCAGGGTGTCCTCGGGATCGGCCGGGAAGCTGGCGCAGCCGGCCGTCAGCAGCGTCGCCAGGATGACGACCAGCGCGACGATTCGTCGCATGCCCACTGCCTACCCCCTCAGCGGGTTCGGTAGCCCCGATCGGTGTCCAGTCGTCGCCGCATCGCGGCGAGCAGGGCGGCGAAGGTCGGGTCGGTCGGCGTACGCGGGTTGACCACCACGACGTCGGCGCCGGTCTTGCGGACCAGGGCCAGCCGCGGACCGGTCAAGGTGACCGTCTCGATGTCGGCCCAGGGCACGCGGCTCAGCTGGCCGGACCGGCGGACGGTGACGGCGTCCGGCTGCAGGACGAGCTCCACCCGGGCCCGGGCGCCGAGCACCCACGCCGCGACGGCCAACGCAACGCCGAGACCTAGGCCGACCAGCCCGATGACCAGGACCACCGGACCGAGGTCGAGCAGCCGCGAGGCGACCATCAGGCCGGCGCCGACCAATGCGGTGACGGCGGCGATGGCCAGGGCGCGGACCGGTGGCGGCGGGGCCAGGATGTAGCGCTCGCCCTCGGTCATGGGAGTCACAGTAGAGGGGCGTGGCTTCTCCGGCCATACGACACGTCACGCCCCGCGGGGGTCCAAAGGGGGGCCGTCCCCCCGTGCTCAGACCGGGCGGCGAGGGTGGGATTCGAACCCACGGAACGGTCTCCCGCTCGGGCGCTTTCAAGGCGCCTGCACTAGTCCACTATGCGACCCCGCCTGGCGGACCCGATCGTAGTCCTGAGTCCTCGACTGGCACGCTGAGAGCCATGCAGGCGATCCGCGTACGCGAACCCGGCGGCCCTGAGGTCCTGAAGCTGGTCGAGGAGCCGGCGCCGCAGCCGGGACCCGGCGAGATCGGCATCGATGTGGTCGCCGCCGGCATCAACCGGGCCGACCTGATGCAGCGGCAGGGCCACTACCCACCGCCGCCCGGCGCCAGCGACGTGATCGGGCTGGAAGTGTCGGGGCTGGTCGCCGAGATCGGCGACGGGGTGACCGGCTGGAAGGTCGGCGACCCGTGCGTGGCGCTGCTGGCCGGTGGCGGCTACGCCTCGTACGCGGTGGCCCCGGCCGGGCAGGTGGTACCACCGCCGCCGGGCGTCGACCTGGTCACCGCGGCGGGGCTGATCGAGGTGGCGGCCACGGTCCAGTCCAACCTGGCGAACGTCTGGCTGGCGGCCGGCGAGGTGGTGCTGGTGCACGGCGGAGCGGGCGGCATCGGGTCGTTCGCCATCCCCTACGCCAAGCAGCTCGGAGCGACCGTGATCGCCACCGCCGGGTCGCCGGAGAAGCTGGAGTTCTGCCGGTCGCGGGGCGCCGACCACGTGCTGTCCTACCGGGAGGACTGGGCGGCCGGTGTACGCGAGCTCACCGACGACCGCGGCGTGGACGTGATCCTGGACCCCATCGGCGCGAAGTACCTGGAGGAGCACGTCCGCCTGTTGGCCACGGGCGGCCGGCTGGTGGTCATCGGCTTCCAGGGTGGCGGGAAGGGAACCGTCGACCTGCGCCGGATGCTGGCCAAGCGGTCGTGGATCCATTCCGCGTCGCTGCGGGGCCGACCGGTCGAGGAGAAAACGGCCATCTGCCGGGCGGTCGTCGACCAGGTCTGGCCGCTGATCGGCGACGGGACCATCGAGCCGGCACCGTACGAGACGTTCCCTCTTGCCGATGCGGCCGCCGCCCACGCCCGCATGGAGTCCGGCGGCCACACCGGAAAGATCGTTCTCGTGGTAGCCGACCGTTGAGAGCGGTGGACAAGGTGGTCACTGATGCCGGGTACTCCCGGCATCAGTGACCACCTTGCGTCGGTCTCAGGAGGTCCACGCCCGCCAGAGCCGGGCGTACTCGCCGCCGGCGGCGAGCAGCTCGGCGTGGCTGCCCAGCTCCTCGATCCGACCGTCGATCACCACGGCGATCCGGTCGGCGTCGTGGGCGGTGTGCAGCCGGTGGGCGATCGCCACCACGGTCCGGTCCTCGAGCAGGGCGGCCATCGACCCCTCCAGGTGCCGAGCGGTGTGCGGGT
>DASQVF010000066.1:0-20963 GCA_035640915.1 Propionibacteriaceae bacterium | reverse complement strand
GCGAACGTCGGCCACGCGGACCGCGAGCTGCCCGATGTGCGCTGAGCTCGTCGAAGCGCGCCCTTCGACAGGCTCAGGGCGCATCCCCTCGCTGTGCTCTTCGACAGGCTCAGGGCGCATCATGCCTGCACCTCGATCCGGCCGTAGCGCCTCAGCGTCAGCCCGATCAGCGTCACGAACCCGGCCGCCACCAGGCCGACCAGGACCGCGCCGAAGATCGGCGCCCAGGACTTGGCCGGATCACCGCCGGCCGACTGCGCGTACTCGATGATCAACCGGCCGATCCCGCCGCGCAGCCCGATCGACACCTCGGCGACCACGGTGCCGATCACCGCCGACGCCGCGGCCAGCCGGAGCGCGGGCAGCAGGTAGGGCACGCTGGCCGGCAGCCGCAGCCGGACCAGCGTGCCCCACCAGCCGGTGCCGTAGCTGCGCATCAGGTCCAGGTGGGTGGCGTCGGGCGACTTGAGCCCGCGCAGCATGCCGACGGCGACCGGGAAGAAGGCGAGGTAGGCGGCGATGACCGCCACGGAGTACTCGTTCTCCCAGGTGAGGGAGCCGATCTCGATCCCCGAGCCCCAGCGGCGGACCAGGGGGGCGATGGCGATCAGCGGCACGGTCTGGCTGAGGATCACCCAGGGCAGGATGCCGGCCTCGGCCAGCCGCAGCCGCTGCATCAGCAGGGCCAGCAGCAGGCCGACGACGACACCGATCAGCCAGCCGGCGGCGGCGATCCGCAGCGAGAAGCCGCAGGCCTCCAGCACCGTGACCCACAGCGGGTCGCCGCGCCGCCCCGTCGCCGGCTCGCCGAGCCGGGTAACCATGTCCCAGATGTGCGGCATCGCCCGGTCGCCGGTGCGGGGGGTGATCGCCCGCCCGCCGACCACCAGCCCGTTGGCCGGCCCGAACGCCTTGTAGAGCTCCCAGATCCCGGCCAGCACCAACAACCCGGCCAGTCCGAGGCCGATCCCCCGCAGCCGTTTCACCAATGCGCCCTGAGCCTGTCGAAGGGCGCTTCGACAAGCTCAGCGCGCATCTGCCCCTCTCATGACCTGGCCGTCACATGCTCGCGGACCCGCGGCATGATCAGCTCGCCGTACGCCCGGAGGGTCTCCTCCTTGTTGTCGTGCTGCAGGTAGACCGCGAACTGGTCCACCCCGATCGCCTTGAGCTGCTCCAGCTTGGCCACGTGGTCATCCGGCGTCCCCAGGATGCAGAACCGGTCCACGATCTCGTCCGGCACGAAGGCGGTGTGCGTGTTGTCGGCACGCCCGTGCTCGTTGTAGTCGTAGCCCTCCCGGCCCTTGATGTAGTCGGTCAGGGCCTGCGGGATCGCGCTGGTCTCCCCGTACTTGGCGACGATGTCCGCCACGTGGTTGCCGACCATGCCGCCGAACCAGCGGCACTGGTCGCGCATGTGGGCCATGTCGTCGCCGACGTACGCCGGCGCGGCCACGCAGAACGTGATCGACTCCGGGTCCCGGCCGGCCGCGGACGCCGCCTCCCGGACGGAGGTGATCATCCAGCTGGCGATGTCCACGTCGGCGAGCTGCAGGATGTAGCCGTCACCCACCTCACCGGCCGCCTTGAGGGCCAGGGGTCCGTAGGCCGCCACCCAGACCTCGAGCGCCGACGTCCGCGCCCACGGGAACTGCAGGTGCGAGCCCTTGTAGTCCACCGCCCGGCAGTTGGCCAGCTCACGGATCACGTGGGTCGCCTCGCGCATCTCCCGCACGGTGGTCGGCTTGCCGTTGGTCACCCGGACCGCCGAGTCGCCGCGGCCGATGCCGCAGACCGTGCGGTTGCCGAACATCTCGTTCAGCGTGGCGAAGAGTGAGGCGGTGACTGTCCAGTCGCGGGTCGCCGGGTTGGTCACCATCGGGCCGACGACCACCCGGTTGGTGCGGGACAGGATCTGGCTGTAGAGGACGTACGGCTCCTGCCAGAGCAGGTGCGAGTCGAAGGTCCAGACGTACTCGAAGCCGTGCGCCTCGGCGAGCTCGGCGAGCTGGACCGTACGCCAGGCCGGTGGGTTGGTCTGCAGCACGACCCCGAAGTCCATGATCACCGCCCTTCGCCGGATATGCGCCCTGAGCCTGTCGAAGGGCCGGATCTGCGGACTTCGACAGGCTCAGCCCGCATCTGCTCGCTCATATGAGGTACTGCGACAGGTCGCGCTTCAGGAACCGCCCGTGGCCCTTGGTCCCGACGTAACCCGACTCGTCCACCACCACGGCGCCGCGGGACATCACCCAGTCGACGTGGCCGTCGATCTCGTAGCCCTCCCAGGCCGAGTAGTCCATGTTCATGTGGTGAGTCGTCGATCCGGAGGATCGCTTGTCCGAATAGGGGGCGAGGCCGATGGAGGTGTGGCCGTTCGGGTCGTAGATCACCAGGTCGGCATCCGCGCCCGGCTGGACCACTCCCTTGCGCCCGTAGAGCCCGAACATCCGGGCCGGCGTGGTGGAGGTGAGCTCGACCCAGCGGGGGAGGGTGATCTGCCCGCTGACTACCCCGGCGTACATCAGGTCCATCCGGTGCTCAATGCTGCCGATGCCGTTGGGGATGGCCCGGAAATCGCCCCGGCCGAGCTCCTTCTGCTCCTTCATGCAGAACGGGCAGTGGTCGGTGGACACCATCTGCAGGTCGTTGGTGCGCAGCGCCTGCCACATGTGGTCCTGGTGCCCCTCGGCCCGGGACCGCAGCGGCGTCGAGCAGACCCACTTGGCGCCCTCGAAGCTGCCCCACTCCTCGCCCTCGGCCCCGAGCTGCTCCTCCAGGGACAGGTAGAGGTACTGCGGGCAGGTCTCGCCGTAGACGTTCTGCCCGGCGTCGCGGGCGGCGGCGATCTGGGCCACGGCCTGCTTGGCGCTGACGTGCACCACGTAGAGCGGTGCCCCGGTCAGGTGGGCCAGCATGATCGCCCGGTGGGTGGCCTCCTCCTCCATCTGCCAGGCGCGGGCGATGCCGTGGTAGTAGGGGTCGGTCTTGCCCGATTGGTAGAGCTGCTCGGCCAGCACGTCGATGGCCGGGCCGTTCTCGGCGTGCATCATGGTCAGCAGTCCGGTGTCGGCCGACTTCTGCATGGCTCGGAGGATCTGCGCGTCGTCGGAGTAGAAGACACCGGGGTAGGCCATGAACAGCTTGAAGCTGGTGATGCCCTCCTCGATCAGGGTGTCCATCGCCTTGAGGCTGAACTCGTCGATCCCGCCGATGATCTGGTGGAAGCCGTAGTCGATGGCGCAGTTGCCCTCGGCCTTGGCGTGCCAGGCGGCCAGCCCGTCCTCGACCCGCTCGCCGTAGCGCTGCACCGCGAAGTCGATGATCGTCGTGGTGCCGCCCCAGGCCGCCGCTCGGGTCCCGGTCTCGAAGGTGTCGGAGGCGTTGGTGCCGCCGAACGGCAGCTCCATGTGGGTGTGGGCATCGATGCCGCCGGGGATGACGTACTTCCCGGACGCGTCGACCACCGCGTCTACCGACGACTCGAGGTCGACCCCGAGCAGTGTCGACCCCGGCGCGAGGACGGCGGCGATGGTCTCGCCGTCGATGAGTACGTCGGCGGTAGCGGTCCCGGTGGCGTTGACCACCGTGCCGCCCTTGATCAGCGTGGTCATCGGCTGATCTCCCCTCTGTGCCCTGAGCCTGTCGAAGGGCACCGGATCCAGCACCCTTCGACAAGCTCAGGGCGCATGGTGGTCATGGCTTGGTGATGGCGACGTAGGAGTCGGGGCGCCGGTCGCGGTAGAACTGCCAGGAGTTGCGGACCTTGCGGACCATGTCCATGTCCAGGTCGCGGATGACGACCTCCTCCTTCTCCTGGCTGCCCAGCGGGCCGACCAGACGGCCGGTCGGGTCGATGAACTGACTCGAGCCGTAGAAGGTCACCGCCAGGTCGCCGTACTCGTTGTCCTCAGTGCCCACCCGGTTCGGCGCCGCGACGAAGTAGCCGTTGGCCGCCGCAGCCGCCGGCTGCTCGATCTCCCACAGCCGCTCCGACAGCCCGGGCTTGGTCGCGTTCGGGTTGAACACGATCTGCGCCCCGTTCAGCCCCAGCTCGCGCCACCCCTCGGGGAAGTGCCGGTCGTAGCAGATGTAGACCCCGACCGGCCCCACCGCGGTCTTGAACACCGGGTACCCGAGGTTCCCGGGCCGGAAGTAGAACTTCTCCCAGAACTTCTCCAGGTTGGGGATGTGGTGCTTGCGGTACTTGCCGAGGATCTCGCCAGAGGCGTCCACCACCACTGCGGTGTTGTAGTAGATGCCGGGCTGGTCCTCCTCGTAGATCGGCAGAATCATCACCATCGACAGCTCGGCGGCCAGCTTGGCGAACCGCTGCACGATCGGCCCGTCCGCCGGCTCGGCGAGGTCGTAGTATTTGGCGTCCTCGGTGATGCCGAAGTACGGCCCGTAGAACAGCTCCTGGAAGCAGATCACCTGGGCGCCCTGCTCCTTGGCGTCGCGGGCGAACTGCTCGTGCTTGTCCAGCATCGAGGCCACGTCGCCGGTCCAGGTGGTCTGGGTGACGGCCGCTTTGACGATCGTCATCGGGCTCCGCCCCCGAGGCGTACGCGCGGTGCCAGCGAGACCAACTACCTCACATCCTCATCAGACTCGTTTGCGGTGTCGGCCAGCTCGGCCGGGTTGATGGTGCCGGCCGGGTCGTCCTCGACCGACAGCGAGCCGTACTCCTCCGGCTCGGTGGGAGCACCGGTGTCGTCGCCTTCGATCGGCGACGAATCGTCAAACGTGGGGGTGGACATGCTGAACTCTATCGCCGGGGACACCGATAGCGTGAGGCTCGTGTTCGAACGACTGCGCGCCGATTTGGACGCCATCGGGCTGACGCCGTTCGACATCACCCTGCCCGGCGAACAAGCCCCCGTCGCCCCCCTCGAGGGCGCCCTCCGGGTACGCCGAACCGAGCGTGACTGGGTCCTCGAGACGGTGGACTACGGCACCGCGTATCGGCTGCTCAGCGTGGACAGCGAGAACGCGGTGCCCGAGATGGTGCTGGCCTACGTGTCCCGGCCCATGCCGCCACCGCAACCGATGACCCGGGACGAGCTGGACCAGCTCGTCAACCGGGTGGCCCGGCACTACTTCGACCTGCGGGACCGCGCCCGGGCCGCCGGGTCGGCTGGCATCAGCCTGCTACTGCCCCCGGAACTGCCGGTGGATCGGCTCGGGGCTCTGGACGGCGTCGAGCTCTATCCGGTGGAGACACCGTTCGGCCAGCGGGCCCACGGACCGTGGTCGCGGCGGCCGGAGAACGACGTGCACACCTTCGTGACCACCACCGACATCGCGGTTCGGGCGGCGATCAAGCCGCCGTGGTTCGGTCAGCCGGGTGGGGGGCTGCGGTACCGGCTGGCTGCCCGCGGGACCGGGATCCGCGACCTCGTGGTGAGTGGCGCGCTACGCCGGGTCCAGCTCGTACGGGAGCGTACGCCGCCGGTTCCGGTCCGCGACCCTTAAGGCTGGAAGCGGCCGGCGACCTCGTGCTCGACCAGCCGGCCCACAGTGCCGTCCACCCGCTGCTTGACTTCCCGCAGGTCCGCCTCGGCGGCCGACGCGAACGGGCTGACCAGGTCCAGGGCGGACGGCCAGTCCTCCTGCTCGAGGGCGAGCAGGCCCCGGTAGAGCTGCAGGTAGCGTCCCGCCGTGGCGTCGAGCAGTGGCGTGCTGACTTCCCGGAGCAGCTCGACCAGCAGCTCGTCGGTCACCCGCGGGACCCGCTGCGCCAGCTCGGGCAGCTGGTTCACGAACGGCGGCTCGCTCACGAGCCGGTCGAAGCTGTCCCGCAGGTCGGCGATCACCTCGGGCCACCCCGACTGCTCAGCCAGCCCGGCCAGGTCCTCCGGCAGCGGGACCGAGACGGCCCGAAGGCGGGCCAGAACCTCCTCGGGATCGCCGCTGGCCGCGGCCGCCGCGGCTGGCGCCTTGTCGGCGGGCTCCTCGTCAGCGGCCAGGACCTCGACGGCCGGCAGCGCCGGCGCGACCTCCTGCACCGGGGGCGCGGCCGCCTGGGTGACGGCCTCAGGCAGCCGGGACCGAACGGCCAGGGTGGCCTCGGCGTCGAGCGAGGGCGCCTCGGGCGACCCGACGACCAGCAGGGTCCCCTCGCCGTACGGCAGGACGGTCGCACCCTCCACCCCGTCCGGGACTGGGAACACCCGGCCCGACAGCCAGGTGACGGCGCCGATCGTCGCCCCGCGCTTGGGCCCGAGCCGGAGCTGCGCCTTGTTACCCGACCGGCCGGTCAGCACGGCGACATCCGGCTGCCAGATCGAGACCAGGCCGCGGATCAGGTCGACGGCAACGGGCTGCACGTTCCGGCTGGCGGGCAGCGCCGGGCTCGGTCCGGTCTGGGTGCCGAACCGGATCATCACGCTGTTGTTGAACATCGGCCCGGACTGGATCCGGCCGCCTGCGCTCGGCAGCACCGAAATCGCCGGGCTGCGGTCCGCGGCCGGGATCTCGACCGTCGGGGCGAACCCGGACTCCGGCTCCGCCTGCCCGTTGTCCGCCCGCACCACGTGCTCGGCCACGAAGCGCGACCAACGCTCCGCATCGTCCAGGTCGTCCGGGTAGGACAGCGGATCGGGCTGACCGGGTACGAGGTCCTGGAGCAGGGCCAGCGTCTCGCGGAGCCGCCGGGCGACCTGCTCGGCGCTCTCCGGTCGCGCACCCCAGGACAGCCGCGCGAAGACCAGCTCCTGGTCCCAGGCTTCTCCCACCGTCGACTCCTCCTCCGGGTTGGGCCGACCCGTGTCGGCCCGGCTCAGATTACGGAGTGCGGGGGACATAACGGACGTTGACGTCGATCCCGGCGTCGTCCAGCAGGTCCTGCAGCCGGATCGCGAGGTCCTCATTGCGGGTGAAGATCCACTCCAGCGTCGCGCCGTCGTCGATCGCGGTCCGCTGCCGGGCCGCGTCCCTCACCCACTTGTCCAGCTGCCTCTGGACTCCCTGCTCCCCCTGGAACCTCTCGATGACCGAGTAGTCGCCCTTGACCTCCTGGTAGACCTCGACCGGCGGGTGCCCGTGGCGGTAGTACCCGTCGAACTCCACCGCCGTGGCGCCCGGGCGCGGCACGATGTACTCGACCGGGTGGCCGTTGGGCAGCCGGTCGATGCCGGTGGCGAACTCCTGGTCGGGCATGCCGCGACCGCTGCGGTTCATCTCGGTCCAGGTGCCGGGTCCGTCGTCGGTGGCGCCGATCACCGGCTGCCCCAGCTCGGTCGGCCGCGCCGACTCCGACCGGGGGGCGACCGGCTCGGTGGCCGGTGGCCCGTCCGCGTCGCCCGGTGTGGTCGGGGTGTCGGTGTCCGGCGCAGTGGTGCCGGGCTGACCGCCCGGAGCCGCCTCGTCGATCGTCCCGGGCGGCGGGTCGGTCACCGTGCCGCCGCTCCCGTCGCCGTAGTTCGGCGTGCCGTCCGGGTTGACGTAGCCCTCGTCGAACTCGTCCGCGGTCAGCGGCCGACCGTCCGGAGCCCGTCCGTACGGGGCGTCCGCGTCGACCGGGATGGTGCCGGTGCTGCCGTCGCCCGGAACCGCGCCGCCCGTCGGCGGCTGCCGGTCCGGGCCGAGTCCGGGGGACGTGTCCGTGCCCGAGCCGCTTCCGGGCGGGAGATCACCGCCGCCGCCGGTCCCGCCGCCGGCGGCCGTGCCGCCGGTTCCGCCGCCGCCGCTGTCGCCACCGACGGTGGTGCCGCCGCCCTCACCGGGTCGGCCACCGACGCCGACCAGCTCCGGCTCGCGGACCGGCACCGAGACGGAGTCCTCGGGTGAGCGGACCGGGACGTCGACATCGCCGTCGACGCGTGGAGTGTCGACGGTCGTGTCGGCCCGGCCGACGGTGGGGACGTCGATGGTGCGGGTCGGTGGGAGGTCGGGGATGTCGATGCGGGTAGCCGGGCCGAGGTCGACGGCGCGCAGGGCGTCACCCACCGACGGCATGGTGATCCGGATGGCGGCTCCGCCACCCCGGGCGATCAGGGTGGCCGGGTCGAGCACGTTGACCACCCGAGCCGTCGCCCGGATGGCCGCGGCGGCGGTGGAGGCGCTGGCCCGGACGGGTGCGGTGGCCGCGCCGACCGGGATGAGAATGGTGCCCAGGTTGAACACTGTGGCGCCCGCGGCGCGGGCCGGATCCTCACTCCAGGTGTCCCAGGCGATCAGCCCCTTGCCGGCGTTCAGCAACGTCTCCTGGCCCCGGCGGAGGAAGTCCCCGACCGGTCCGGGCATGCCCATGATCAGCGGGGTGGAGAGCGGGCCCGCCGTGGCCAAGCCAACGCCCAGCATGCCGAGGTTGGACCAGGCGGCGCCGTACGCGTCACCGCTGAACCACTCGCCGGTCTGCGGGTTGTAGCCGAGGACCAGCGTGCCGAGGCCGACCACGGTGCCTCCGAGGCCGTCCACGACCAGGCCGTCCCAGACGAAGCCCTTGACCGCGCCGACGGCCTTCTCCCCGCACGACTCGGTGCGCTCGACCGTGGTGCCCCACGGGGTCTCCGCGCCCTCCGGGATGTCCTCGACCCCGTACCCGTTGGGGTTGGCGTCACTGGCCGCCGCGATGTGCGGGAAGCCGATGATGTCGTAGATCGCGTTCGCGCACTTGCGCTCCGCGGCCCACAACAGCTCCATCTGGTCGTTCACCCGCCCGATCAGCGCGTTGTTGGCGTCGACGGTGTCCTGGTCCTCGTGCCACTCCACGGTGGACGTGATCGCCCCGGCCCGGGAGTAGCTGGTCTTCTCCACCCCGCCGGCGATCGAGCTCAGGAAGGTGTACGCCTCGGTCTTGATCCGGGCCAGCTCGGCCTTGATCGGCTCCACCTCGGCGGCGTAGGTGTGCAGCGCCGCCGACACCTTGCCGATGTTGGCGTCGAAGGTCTCGCCGTGGGTCTTGACCGGGTCCATCACCCCGAACAAGGTGGTGTCCTCCGGCGCGTCGTAGTGCCCCGACAACCGCTGCCAGGTGCTGACCACCGTGGCGGCCTGCGTGCCCACCTGGTCACCGATGCCCGACATCTCGGTCGCGGCGATCTCGACCATGTCCGGTCGCAGGTTCGCACCCGGGATGGCTCCAGCGTTGATCGGATCCGGCATTTGCTACCTACCCCACTCGTCGTCTGGGCCCTGCCGGGCCCGCCAGCCTGGTTGGTGGTCGGGTGCTACTCGGCGGTGGGCCCGCCCCCGTAGCGGCGGGACGGTGTCGTCGGCACCTCCGCGAGCACGGCGGCGTTGGACTGGTAGGTCTGCACCATCTCCAGATCCCCCTGGACGTACGCCGTGGTCGCGTCCACCGCCCCCTTCAGGGCCGCGCTGACGCGACGGCCCATTGCCTCCAGGCCCCGGGACTGCACCGAGAAGAACGACTGCAGCGCGGGCACGATTGCCCCACTGTTGCCCGTCCCGGTCGCGGCGAACTCCACCCAGCCCTGCAACGGCTCCAGGATGGTCTCGAACTCGCCCGCCTCGCTCTGGGTGGAGCGCAGCACCCGCTCCACCCCGGCCGGATCAATGTCGTAGCGCGACACGATTGGTCCCCCTTCGCAGGTTCCCAGTCAACCCTGGTCGAGGGTCAACCGATGTTGGCGACCGCGGTTCCCGCCCGCTGCAGCGCCGTTGCCGCCGTCTCGTCGTTCGATCCCAGCGACCCGCGCAGGGTCTGGATGATCGAGCGCACCTGTCCGGCCACGTTGTGCCAGCGCTGCTCCTTGCCGGCGTACTCGTCGGAGACGCCGTCCGCCTGGTACTCGGCCATGGCCATGGCCACGTCCCGGTCGCGCTGCCCGATCAGGGCCTCGAGGCGGTTGGCGACCGCGTTGAACTGGTCCTGAGCGGACTGCGATGCGCCGGTGTCGAAGGCGCGCCGGTTGGTGTCGTTCCCTGATGGCATTGTCGTATCCTCCCGAATCGATTGGTCAGTTGCCGGAGAAGCGGGCCGACTCGAACCCGGCGCCGGACTGCGCGGTCGAGGTCTCGCTCACCATCTGCTCCTCCCCCTGCAGGAAGGCCACGTTCTGCCCGTCGATGCCGGCGAGCACCGAGAACAGCGCTCCATTCAGCTCGGCGGCGATGGTGTCGGTCTCACCCTTGAACCGGTCGAAGGCTGCCCGGCCCGCTCCCTGGAACTTGTCCTGGATCGGGTCCGCGGCCCGGAACAGCTCCTTCACCAGCGCGCCCAGGTCGTCGCCGGCCGAGGACGTCTGCTTGGTCAGCTGACCGAGCGTCTCGGCGCCCATGTCGAACTTCATGATCATTTCCTTCCCCCGCCGGATCCGACGAGAATCGAGATCGGTCACGAACGTCGGACACGCTAGACCGCCAGAGGGCCACTTTGTGCGCGGGGGGTCCATATGTCAGGCGTGACCTCTCGGAAAAATACTCTGACGGAAACGATCGGGGAGGTGCGCCATGACGGCTGCGCTGGTGGGCGCCGCCAGCTGCGCCCGGTGCGGCGGCCAGCTGGGCCGCCCGGCCGCGCTGTGTCCGGCCTGCGGCACGCTGCTGTTGCCCGCCGCCTCCGGCCGGATGCTCGGCACGTCCAGTCCCCTGCTGGCCGGAGTGGTGCGCGCCTCGGCCGCCCGCCGCCGGATCGGCTTGGCGCTGGACGTCCTGCCCTTCGCCGCGGCCATCGTGGTCGGGGTGCTGCTAGCGATCCGGGGCGCGTACGCCGACCTCGCCCTGCTGGCCCTGTTCACCCTCGGCCTGCTCGCGGCCACGCTGGCGCTGCTGCTGCACCGGGGGCGCTCCCTCGGCCGGCTGCTCACGGGGTTGCGCACTGTCGACAACCTCACCGGACTGCCCGTCCACCCGATGCGACTGATCGGGCGGATCGGCACGGCCCGGCGCACCTCGCGGGTGCTCAGCGTGCGACTGGCGTCGGGACGAGACCCGCTGCACAGGGCGCCGGCCGCCCTGCTGGGCACCGACCTTGCCGAGGGCCCGGCGCCGGAGGCCGCTCTGTTCGGGCCATCGGGTCCCGCGGATGCGCCGCGTCCCGCCGCCAGCGAGACGGTCACCCTGGTCTTCGACTCCGGGCGGAGCCACCTGCTGCGCGGCACGCTGCTGGTCGGCCGGCGACCGGAGAACAGCCACAGCGCCAGCTTCCGCGATCCCCGGCGGCCGGCCGTCGACCATCCGCTGCTCGGGCTGGCCGACCTGTCCCGGAGCCTGTCCAAGACTCACGTGCTGCTCGAATGGTCGGGCACGGTGCTCTGGGTGACCGATCTGCAGTCGGCCAACGGGACTGTGCTGCGCAGCCCGCGGGGCGAACGACGCCCGCTGACGCCCGGTGTCCCGGGTGCGGCCGGGATCGGCTGGACGGTGCAGTGCGGGGCACGCTCGTTCACCGTCCACGCGTCATCTCAGCAAGGGGGGACGACCCCCCTTGAACCCCCCGCGGCGCGCCAAGATCACACGGGCGCGCGCCCATCTCAGCAAGGGGGGACGACCCCCCTCGGACCGGTCGAGTCGTCCCCGACACCGGAGGAGCGGTCGTGAGGGAGGTGGCACTCGGTCCGGTCGAGCACCCGCTGCTCGACTTCGGCGGCGACGGTTTCGCCGCCACGGAGACCCGGACGCCGGTGGTGTTCCTCAGTGCCGGCCGAGTGAGTCTGCTCGCCGCGGCGCAAGCGGCCGGCAAGCGGGCCGTCCTGGTCACCGACGAGGTGTCCGTGCTGACCCCGGCCCTGGCCACAGTCTGGCGGGAGGCCGGCGCCGGGTGGGTGGTGCGCAGTCGCTCTGGGCTGCGCGAGGGTTTCAGCGGCCGCCGGCTGGCCAGCGTGGCCGAGCTGCTGACCGCGTCACCGGTGCAGCAGATCGACGACGTCGACCTGGGATTCCTCCGGCCCACCCCGGCCGACGCCGTGGAGGTCAGCGTGGTGGTCTCGCTCCGGCACCGGGCCCGGACGGGAACCCTGCTCGGCGGTCCGGCCGAGGCCTTGGCCGAGCTGGCCGGCGGGCGACCGCCGCGGGTGTGGGGTCCGCACGAGCCGGCGGGCCGGCCATGGAACCGGACCGAGCTGACCCACTTCGCCCGGTCGCAGATGCCCGCGCCGATCCTGATGGTGGCCGGCGGTGAGGCGTTCACCACCTCGGTGCAGGTGCAGCGCACCGACGTCGGGCTGGAGGAGATCACCGAGGCCAAGCTCAACCTCGGCGTACCGTCCACCCTCGCCTTCGCCGATCAGCGGCGCCGGCTGGTGAGCTGGCTCGCCGACCTGACCGCGACGGCGATGCCGCTGGTGAGCGTGGTGCTGGCCCGGCCGGGGCGGGCGGACCTGATGGTGCCACCCGCGCTCACCCACCCGCCGACCCCGATGGCGCTGCTGATCGGCCCACCCGGCGTACGCGCGCTGAGTATCGACGTGGACGCCATGGTGCGCCGATTCGATGCCCGTCGGGTCGGCCGGCCGCGCATCCCGGGCGTCCTGTTCAGCCTCGGCACCCTCGGGGAACCGGGCTGGGAGCGGCTGGAGGAGGTGCTGAACGCGATCGGTTCGGACAGGATCGCCGAGGCGACGGGCCTGGCCGCGCGTCACCTGACGCGGCCGGCGGAGGGCCAGGTCGATGGCCAATAACCGTGACACCGTCCTGCTCGAGACGGTCCGCACGCATCGGGCCCGGCTGCTGTCGGCGTTCCTCTACGGCGAGCTGAGTGAGCGAAGGCTGGCCAACGACAACGTCAAACGGCTGATCGGCAGCATCGTGCTGGCCGCCGTCGTCTGCACCGGCTGCGTCGGCTTCTCACTGGTCACCTCGATCCTGGCCCGCCAGGCCGCCGCCCGGGCGGCCGCGGAGAACAAGGGACCGGTGGTGCCGGGCATCAGCGACCAGCCGTACGCCGCCGACTACTTCGACCGGACCAGCCGACGGGGCTGGGGTAGCGACGAGATGGGCAACCGATGGGTCAGCACCCAGCGGGCGGCGGCGGACTTCACTGTCCGCGACGGGGCCGGAGTGATGCGGGTGCCGCCCGACCAGGCCCGGCTGGCCTATCTCGACCTCAACCGGGAGAACGCTGACGTGACCACCGTGGTGCAGGTCAGCGAGTCCGGCTCGGTGGTGGCGGTCGTGGGCCGCCGGGTGGGTGATGACGACTACCGCGTCGTGGTCTCCGTGGCTGAGAATCGTGCGCTGTCGGTGGCGCTGGTCGGGCGGCAGGACGGGCAGACCGTGCCGCTGGCCAACAATGTCGGGCTGCTGGACCGCTACCCGACCGAGCAGGGCCTGCGGATCCGGATGCAGGCGTACGGGGTGCGGCCGACGGTGCTGCGGGCCAAGGTGTGGCCGAACGGGGAGGAGGAGCCCCAGGCGTGGACGATCGCCGGGCAGGACGACTACGAACCGCTGCAGCGCGGCGGTGCGGTCGGCATCGCCGGCGGACGGCCGACGGGGTCCGACGCAGTGCAGGTGTTGGCAAGCGAGCTGGTCGTCCGACCGGTGTTCGCCTAGGGGCGTGGCTTCTCATGCGATCGACACGCACGCCCCGCGGGGATTTCGGGGGGGCATAGATGACTGACTTCACGCGGCTGACGGTGGTCGGCACCGAGCGCAAGGCCGAGCTGGTGGTGCCCAACGACGAGGCCATCGGCCGGCTGATGCCCCGGCTGATGGACCTGCTCGGCGAGCCGACCGGCTCGGTGGCCCGCCCGCTCACCCTGGTCCGGTCCACCGGCGAACAGCTCGACGTCGGCATGACCGCCGCCGACCAGCAGATCCTGGACGGGGAGCTGCTGCGGGTCGTCCGCTCCGACGACGCCCCGCCGCCGCCTGAGGTCGCCGACGTCACCGACGTGCTGGGGGAGTCGCTGCGCGACCGCGGCGGGCTGTGGGACCGTCGGAGCCGCGAGGTCGCGGGGGCGATCGCGATCGGCGTCCTGGCCCTTGCCGTCGTCGCGCTGACCCAGCCGGGCGGTTGGCTGGTGCTGGGGCTGGTCTTCGGGGGCCTGGTGTTGGCAGCCGCCGTCGCCGGCCGGCTCGGCTGGCGCTGGGGAGCGGTGGCGCTGACCTCAGCGGCCGTCGGCGTCGCGATCGCCGGACTCGTCCCGACCGGAGCGCTGGCGGACCTCGCTGACCTGGTCGCTCCGAACACGCTGCTGGTCTTGGCCGGGGCCGGCTGGCTGGCCCTGGGGGTCGGAGCCGGGCTCGGGCTCGGCCTGCGCTCGGTGGCGTGGGGGGCCGGCCTGGGTCTGGTGCTGGTCGCGCTGCCGTTCCTGCTGGTCCGGCTGGGCGTCGAGGCGCAGGGGGCGACCGCGATCACCGCCCTGGTGGCGGTTGTGGTGTGCGGGGTGTTGCCCCGGATCGCGCTGGCCACCTCGGGACTGACCGGCCTGGACGACCACGTGCTCGAGGGCAACCCTGGGCGCCGGGACCACGTGACCGTCACGGTGAACGACGCGTACCGGGTCCTCAGCTGGGCCACCGTGGCGGTGGCTGTGCCGATCGCGGTGTCCGCGGCCCAGCTGATCGCCTCGACCAACCTCTGGGCGGTCACGACCGGTGGGGTCGTCGTGCTGGTCACGGCCCTCCGCACCCGGGCCTTTCCGCTGGCCGCCCCGCAGATGGCACTCTGGGCGGCGGTGCTGGCCGCCCTGCTGGCCGGGCTCGTCGCCCAGCGGCGGCTGAGCGATGAACTGGCCGCGATCACCCTGGGCGCCGTGGCGGTGCTCGTGGTGGTCCTGGTGGTCGCCCGGCCGCCGGCGCACCAGCGGGCCTTCTGGCGGCGCGCCGGCAACGTCGTCGAACTGCTGGCGGTGGTGGCGCTGATCCCGCTGCTGCTCGGGGTGTTCGGGGTGTTCGCCGACCTGCTCGGAGCCTTTCGGCCATGAACCTCGGTACCCGTGCCGCCATGGCGATGTCCGGACTGGTCGGCAGCGCCAGCGGGCTGACCGCCGAGCTGACCAGCAGCGACGCCGTGCTGCGGACCCCGCTGGCGCTGTGTCGCCGGGTCGGGTTCGCCCAGCTGCGGGGCGGTGCCGGGGCGTCGGCGACGGCGGCGTACGTGGCCAACCTGCTGGCCCGGCGGCGGACCGGCATGGTCCTGGCGGTCAACGCGTCGGCTGGCGAACGGCACGCCGTGTGGCAGGCCGGCGTGGCCTCCCCGCCGCCGGATCCCGCTCGGCCGAAGCGCGCTCTGCACCGCGACGCGGCCGCCGACCGGCGGGCGCACCCCACCAGCGCGGCGGACGCCCGAGCGGGCCTCGGGGCGTCGGGCAGCGGCCTGTACGGGCTGGACCTGACCCGCGACCGGCTGAGCGCCAGTGCGGGCAGCTGGCTGGAGCAGGTGTCGCCGATCGCCCGGTTCTACGACGTGGTGCTGACCGACTGGGGCGTTCGCGACCGCCGCGCGGACCTGCGCCAGGTCGCGGTGACCAGCCACGTGGTCTGCCTGGTCACGCGGGCGGACCGGTACGCGGCCGAGGAGGCCGCGGCGCTGGTGCCGGCCCTGCAGGAGGCGGAGGACCGGCCGAGGCTGGTCCTGGTGCTGGTCGATGTCGGCCGGACCGGTGGCCACACCCCGGCCCTGCTGCGGCGCCAGCTGTCGGTACCGGTGCTGACCATCCCTTACGAGCCACTCCAGGCGGCCGAGCGGCCGCCGGACAGTCGCCGCCTGCCGGCCCGCTTCCGGCTGGCCGGCATCCGCCTGGCCCGGGCGATCCTGACCGAGGCGCAGCACCCGGACCTGCGCTCCCGATCACTCACTGCGCTCGGCCGTGCCGCCGCGGAGGTCGGCTCGTGAGGCCGCCTCTCCCTCTCCACTCCGCGGCACTTACCCCCACTCCGCGGCACCTGCAGGGGCCGCGGAGTCGGGGTAACTGCCGCGGAGTGCGAGGTCGGGGGCCGCGATGGATTCACCCGGGCGGTGATGCGCGGTGACGCTCAAACTGGTGCACCGGCCGACGCGGATCACCCGGCCGCTCAAGCCGGAGGCGGAGGAGGTGGTCGCCGCTCCGCCGACCCTGACCGACGGCCAGGTCGGCGGCCTGCCCGTCCAGACCTTCCTGCCGGTGATCGGCGCCCTCTCCTCCGTCGTGATGATCGTGGTGCTGCGCAACAGCAACCCGATCTTCCTCGTCATCGGCGCCCTGCTGCTGCTCGTGGCCCTGATCGGCGGGCTGGCCCTCGCCCTCAGCCAACGCGGGAACGCGGTGCGGACCCGGCGTATCCAGCGGGAGAACTACCTGGACTTCCTGGAGAAGCTCCGGGCCCGGATGCGGGCCCGCGCCCGCGAGGTCCGGACGGCCGCCGGCCTGCTGGACCCGGATCCGGCCGCGCTGCTGGAGCTGGTCCGCGACCCGGCGCGACTGTGGGAGCGGCGCCGCGCCCACGCCGACTTCCTCCGTGTCCGGCTGGGCTCGGGCACCCGGAAGATGTTCGACCTCCGGGTGCCGGAGGAGGAGAACCCGGTCCAGCCCTACGACCCGATCATGGCCAACGAGGCCGAGGCCGTGGTTACCCACTACGGCGCCGTCCCGGGGATGCCGGTCACGGTCAACCTCGACGGAGCCGGCCAGGTCGCGGTGATCGGACCGCGGGAGCGGGTGCTCGCGGTGGCCCGGTCACTGATCATCCAGACCGCCTGCCTGCACGCGCCCGACGACGTACGCCTGGCCGCCGCCTTCCCCGACGCCGCGACCGGGGACTGGCAGGGCTTCGACCGGCTGCCGCACGCGGTCGACCCACAGCTCTACGACGGCCCGGTGCCGGCCCGGCGGATCGCCCCGACCACCGCCGGCCTGACCAAGGTGCTGGGGCAGGAGCTGGGGGACCGGGCCCAGTTCGCGGCCACCGCCAAGCGCAGCGGACTGCTGCGGACCGCCATCGACAACTCGCGGCTGGTGGTCTTCCTCGACGACTACGGGCACCTGGCGCGGACCTTGCCGGTGCCCGACGCCGACCTGAGCCTGACCGACCTGCAGGTCACCACGGTGCACCTGCTCAGCGATCGGCTGCACGAGCCGTCCGACGTCACGGTCCGGATCACTCTGGAGGAGGACGGCACCGCCACCATCACCGACGCCCGGCTGGATGCCGACGAGCAGCGACCGGTCGAGCAGCGCGCGAGCATCGACGACACCTCGGTGGCGTTGTTCGAGGCGGTCGCTACCACGCTGACCCCGTTGCGGCTCAGCATGTCCCGGCAGGACGAGGTGGAGTCGGCCTCGGCCATCGACATCACCGACCTGCTGGGCCTGTCCGACCTGGCCCTGGTCAGTCCCGAGCGGTGCTGGCAGCCCCGGTCGCCGCGGGACTTCCTCCGGGTTCCGATCGGGCTGGACGACTTCGGCGCCCCGGTGCTGCTCGACCTCAAGGAGTCCGCCGAGCTCGGCATGGGCCCGCACGGCATCTGCATCGGCGCCACCGGCTCCGGCAAGAGTGAGCTGCTGCGGACCCTGATCACCGCGCTGGCCCTGTCCCACCCGCCCGAGGACCTGAGCATGGTGCTGGTCGACTACAAGGGCGGGGCGGCGTTCGCCCCCTTCAACGGGCTGCCGCACGTGGCCGGCATCATCGACAACCTGGCCGACGACCCGCAGCTCACCCAGCGAGCCCGGGCCAGCATCAACGGCGAGGTGATCCGGCGCCAGGAGCTGCTCCGCGACGCCGGCTCGTCCCCCTCGATCTCCCACTACCGGGAGTTGCGGCTGCGGAGATTGTCTGAGGGCGCCTCCGGCGCCGGGCCCGACCTGCCGCCGCTGCCGCACCTGTTCATCGTGATCGACGAGTTCGGTGAGCTGCTGACCGCCGAGCCCGACTTCATCGACCTGTTGATCACCATCGGACGGATCGGTCGCTCGATCGGGGTGCACCTGCTGCTGTCCAGCCAGCGGATCGAGGCGGGCAAGCTGCGCGGCCTGGACACCTACCTGTCCTACCGGATCGGCCTGCGGACCTTCTCGGAGTCCGAGAGCTCGGTGGTGCTGGACACCAACGACGCGTTCCACCTGCCGGCCATCCCGGGTTACGGCTACCTCAAGGTGGACACCTCGGTCTACCGCCGGTTCCGTTCCGGCTACGTCTCCGGTCCGGTGCCCACCGACACCGGGTCGGCCCCCGACCCCGAGGCCGGCCGCCTCCAGCCCCTGCTGCTGCCCACCTACAACGGCCTGGCGCGCAACGAGGAGACCGACGAGGCCGAGGAGGAGCTGACCCGACCGGAGATCGGGCGGCCCCTGGTGGCCGAGTGCGTCGACCGGCTGCGAGCGGCGAACCGGCAAGTCCGGCCGGTGTGGCTTCCGCCGCTGCCCGCCCGACTGGCGCTGTCCCGGGTCCTCGTCGACGACGACGCGCTGACCCGACCGGACGGGGCGGTGCTGGTGCCGATGGGCCTGATCGACAATCCGGCCAAGCAGCGGCAGGAGCCCTGGCTGCTCGATCTCGGTCGGGGCGGCGGACACGTCGCCGTGCTCGGCGCTCCGCAGTCCGGCCGCAGCACCTTCCTGCGCACGATGGCGGCCTCGCTGGCGCTGTCGCACACGCCGCGCGAGGTCAGCATCTACGGGATGGACCTCTCCGGCGGGGGACTGCGGCGGATCGAGAGCTTCCCGCACGTCGGCGGGGTGGCGACGCGAGCCCACCGCGACCGGCTGCTGCGCCTGCTCGAGGAGCTGCAGGGAATGCTGGCGGTCCGGGAACGGGTGTTCCGGGACCGCGGCATCGACTCGCTGGCCATGCTGCGCGACTACCACGCCGCCGGGCGGGTTCCGGAGCTGGTCTCGGCGGAAGTGGTCCTGCTGGTGGACGGCCTGGGTCAGCTGCGCAGCGACTTCGAGGAGCTCGAGGACAGTCTGGTCGCGCTGCTGCAGCGGGGCGGCAGCTTCGGCCTGCACCTGGTCGTGGCCATGACCCGGTGGAACGACCTGCGGATGGCCCAGCAGCCGCTGATCGGTACCAAGCTGGAGCTGCGGCTCAACGACCCCACCGACTCGGTGATCGCCCGCAAGCTGGCGGCGACCATCCGGGCCGACCAGCCCGGCCGGCTGTTGACCGAGGACAGCCTCTTCGCCCAGGTCGCCCTGCCGGTGCTGGACGATGTCGACGACGGTGCGCTGGGCCAGGCCCTGGAGGCCTTGGCCGCGCGCACCGCGGCCAGCTGGGAAGGTCCGGCCGCGGCGCCGATCCGGCTGCTGCCCACCGACTTCGCGCCGACCGAGCTGCCCGACGCGCTGGAGGAGCCGGACCTGCTGCCGTTCGGGCTGCGTCAGGACACCATGGAGCCGGCCCTGCTCGAGCTCGGCGTACGCGACCAGCACCTGATCGTCTACGGCGACCAGCAGTCCGGCAAGACGACGGTGCTGCGGGGTCTGGTCCGCAGTCTGCTGGAGCGACAGACTCCCGACGAGCTCGTCCTCGCGGTGATGGACATCCGCGGCGATCTCGCGGCCGAGGTCCCCGAGCCCTATCTCGGCGGCCACGCGACCAACGCGGTCGAGGCCCGCAACCTGTCCAGCGCGATCGCCGGCGAGCTGCAGAAGCGCAGCACCGACCCGGCCGCCAAGCTGGCCGGACCGCGGATCGTCGTGATCGCCGACGACTACGACATCCTCGCCTCCGGCGGCACCGAGCCGCTCAAGCCGCTGCTGCCGTACCTGCCCTCGGCCCGCGACCTGCGGGTGCACGTGCTGCTCAGCCGGCCGGTCGCCGGGGCGTCCCGGTCGATGTACGACGTGGCGATGCAGACCGTGCGCGACACCGGTGGCAGCACCCTGATCCTGTCCGGGGAGCGCAGCGAGGGCCAGATCCTGCCCCAGGTGTACGCCGAACAGATGGTGCCCGGCCGGGGCAAGTTCGTGCGCCGGGGCGAGCGGCCGCGGATCGTCCAGGTGGCCAACTTCGAGGGGAGCAGCGTCGATGCCGCGTGAGATCTACCTGGTGACGCCCCAGGCGGTGGACTTCGAAGCCGTGGTCCGGGCGGCGGCCGAAGTCGACGAGTCGCTGTTGCTGCGCGGCCTGTACGGCGGCTCGGCCCTGCAGCTGGTGGGGAGCGACGATCAGGCCGTGCTGACCTGCGACAGCTCGCGGCTGCTGGCCGACGTCGCCGACGCCCGCCGGGTCACCCGCGGGATGGAGCTGCCCGACGCCAGGGACGTGTGGTGGACCGAGGCGTTCGTCCCCTGGGGGGCGGCCGGCGACGCCGGCGTGGCGGTCATGGTCGGAGTGGTCCGCCGGCTTGGTGGTCAGGTCAAGGTCGAGGACGGGACATGACGACCGGGGCCGCGCCGGAGGCACCGGTCGGCACGACCGGCGCCACGACTGATGTTCTGGTCGCCGGAACGGCCGGCGGTGTCGGCACCACCACCGTGACCGCCCTGCTGTTCTCCGCGCTGAGCGAGGATCCGGCCGGGCCGCCGCTGCTGCTCGACCACTCGGCCGGCGACCTGGGGCTACGACTGCCCAGCGGCGACGACGTACGTCAGGTCAACCGCGGCGTGGCCCTGCACGACCTGGGTCCGCACGCCGACGTGGCCGTGGCCCGACTGGCGGACCGGCACACGCTGGTGATCCTGGTCGCGCCCGCCACCCCAGCCGGCTGCGCGGCGCTGGACCGGCTGCTGGCGCCGCACGACGGCCAGCCGCGGCTGCAGCGCATCCTCGTGGTGGTGGCCGGGGTCTTCGGGCGACATCGGATCACGACTGAGCTGAGTTCACTCGGTCTGCGGGTCGGGGTGCGCAGTGTGGTCCGGCTGCCTCGGGACCTCGCACTCGCCGCCGGCGGCCGGATCCCGACCGTGCAGCTGAGCGCCGCGACCGTACGCGCTCAGTCGCAGCTGACCACCGTCCTGCAGGAGCGCCTCCGCGCCCTGTGACTTCGTCCGGCACCGTGTCTACGAAGGTCGCCCGCCTCTTAGTGAGTCATCCACCTGACCTGATCGGCGGATACCGTCACGGCCATGCCGTCCGACCTCACCGAGCAGGTGCCCCGGCTCACCGAGCCCTCCCGGTTGACCTGGCCC
>DASQVF010000065.1:0-3957 GCA_035640915.1 Propionibacteriaceae bacterium | reverse complement strand
GAGGCCGTCGTGGCGACCGGCCTGCCGGACCTGGACGACTCCATCGTCAGCACCATCGGCGACAACCAGGTCCGGGTGCAGACCCGCACCCTCAACCCGACCACCGAGGTCCCGGTGGTCCGCGCCGCGATCGCCGAGGTGGCCGGCGTCCCGCCCGACGACGTCGCCTACAGCCTGATCGGCGCCTCGTGGGGCAACCAGATCACCGAGCGCGGCCTGATCGCGCTGGCCGTCTTCCTCGCCCTGGTCGCCCTGGTCATCTGGATCTACTTCCGCGACGCCAAGATGGCCGGGGCGGCGCTGGTCGCCCTGGCCCACGACCTGCTCCTGACCGTCGGCATCTACGCCCTGGTCGGCTTCACCGTCACGCCGGCGACCCTGATCGGCCTGCTGACCATCCTGGGCTACTCGCTCTACGACACCGTGGTGGTCTTCGACAAGGTCCGGGAGAATGTCCGAGACATCCGGTCCAGCACCACGCGGACCTACTCGGAGGCGGCCAACCTGGCGGTCAACCAGGTGCTGGTGCGCTCGGTGAACACCACGGTGATCGGCGTCCTGCCGGTGGCCGCGCTGCTGTTCGCCGGGGCGGCGATCCTGGGTGAGGGCCCGCTGAAGGACCTGGCGCTGGCGCTGTTCGTCGGCATGGTCTCCGGCGCCTACTCCTCGATCTTCATCGCCACCCCGCTGCTGGCCCAGGGCAAGGAGCGCGAGCCGGACATGAAGAAGCTCGCGGCCCGGGTGATGGCCCGGCGGGCCAAAACCGACAAGGCGCGCCCCGCAGAGGCGGTGGCGGAGCCCGCGCCGGTTCCGGAGCGCAACCCCGCGCCGGAGCCGGAGCCGGCTGAGGCCGAGCCGAGCAACGCCGAGCTGGCCGAGGCTGCGACCACCGCACGCTCCGGTTCGACTGGGGTCCGGATCACCGCGGTGAGCACCGCTGACCGGCCACCGGTGCCGCGGCCGATGGGCGACGCCGCGGCGAAGCGCCCGCAGCCGCAGCACAAGCCCCGCAGCCAGCGGAAGAAGTAGCTCGGTTGAGAGCCCGATGAGCCTGAGCGGGCCGCAGCGGCGGGACAGTCGGGGCCGAACCTGGACCCACGACGTCCTGGTCAGCCTGCCGCTGCGCACCGCGACGCCCACCGTCGAGCTGGTCCGTCGGGCCCTGCTCGCCGTGCTGTTCCTGGGCATCGTGGTCGCGCTGGTGTGGTTCGACCGCGACTCCTACACCGACAACCACGACGGTCAGGTCACCCTGATCGATGCGATCTACTACGCGACGGTCACCATCAGCACCACCGGGTACGGCGACATCACGCCGATCGCCCAGCACGCCCGGATCATCAACGCGGTCGTGGTCACCCCGCTGCGGATCGGGTTCCTGGTGCTGCTGGTCGGTACCACCCTCGAGGTGCTGGCCAACGAGGGCCGGCGGATCATGATGGACGGACGGTGGAGGAAACGGATGCGCAACCACGTCGTCGTGGTGGGATTCGGCACCAAGGGCCGCAGCGCGGTCGAGACGCTGGAGACCAGCGGGGTGAACCCGGCCCAGATCGTCATCATCGACAGTGTTCCCGCCGCGATCAGCGACGCGAACCTGCGCGGGTTCGCCGCCATCGAGGGGGACGCCACCCGGCGCGACATCCTGCGCCGCGCGGAGATCGTCAAGGCCCGCGAGGTCATCATCACCCTGGACCGGGACGACTCGGCGATCCTGGTCATGCTGACCGTCCGCCAGCTCAACCCCAGCGCCCACGTGGTGGTCGCGGTGCGGGAGGACGACAACGCCTCGCTGCTGCGGCAGTCCGGGGCCAACGCCGTCGTCACCTCCTCGGAGGCGGTCGGCCGGCTGCTCGGGCTGTCCGCGGTCAGCCCGAACCTGGGCGTGGTGATCGAGGACCTGCTGTCGGCCAAGGAGGGCCTGGAGGTCGGCGAGCGCGGCGTGACCCGGGAGGAGGTGGGCCTCTCTCCGCACGAGATCAGCGGTGACCGGGTGATCGCGGTGGTGCGGAACAAGACGCTGCGCCGGTTCTACGACCCGACCGTCGCCCGGCTCGAGCCGGGCGACCAGGTCGTGGTGGTGAGGCAGGCTGACGCGGAAACCTGACCTCCGCTGTCTACAATGGGTGCTCTGGAGGATGGAGACAGCGTGGCGGTAGTCGACCCGGCCTCGGCCATCGCGGCACGGTCGCGCGAACCCACGCCGACCGAGTCCGATGAGAAGCGTGCGCCGTCGCCGCGCCGGGCGCTGATCGCCCCCGAGACCGCAGCTCCGTCCGCTCCAGAGGCACCGGTCCACCACAGCGAGCACCCGCGGGTGAAGATGCGGCAGCGGCTGGCCCGGCTGGGCACCGGCAAAACGCCGAATCCGGCCCTGGACCCGCTGTTCCGCGTCGTCCGGGCCAACTACCCCAAGGCCGACCTGCAGCTGATCAAGCGGGCGTACAAGACGGCCGAGCGCTATCACCAGGGGACGCTGCGCAAGAGCGGCGACGCCTACATCACCCACCCGCTGGCCGTGACCACCATCCTGGCCGAGCTGGGCATGAACGAGACGACGCTGTGCGCCGCCCTGCTGCACGACACCATCGAGGACACCGCGTACACCCTGGACGAGCTGCGCCAGGACTTCGGCGAGGAGGTCGCCCTCCTGGTCGACGGCTGCACCAAGGTGGAGAAGGTCCGCTACGGCGAGTCGGCCAAGTCCGAGACCATCCGCAAGATGATCGTGGCGATGAGCCAGGACATCCGGGTGCTGGTGATCAAGCTGGCCGACCGGCTGCACAACATGCGGACCCTGCACTACCTGCGGCCCGACAAGCAGTCCCGGATCGCCACCGAGACGCTGGAGATCTACGCGCCACTGGCCCATCGGCTGGGGATGAACGCGATCAAGTGGGAGCTGGAGGACCTCTCCTTCGCCACCCTGCACCCGAAGGTGTACGACGAGGTGGTCCGGATGGTCGCCGAGGCGGCGCCCAGCCGGGACGAGTACCTGTCCCGGATCATCGAGCAGGTGCAGGCCGACCTGCGGGCAGCGAAGATCAGAGCCAGCGTCACCGGCCGGCCGAAGCACTACTACTCGATCTACCAGAAGATGATCGTCCGCGGCCGGGACTTCTCCGACATCTACGACCTGGTCGCGCTGCGCGTCCTGGTCGAGAGCAACCGCGACTGCTACGCCGCCCTCGGCGTGCTGCACGTCCGCTGGAACCCGCTGCCCGGCCGGTTCAAGGACTACATCGCGATGCCGAAGTTCAACATGTACCAGTCGCTGCACACCACGGTGCTGGGGCCGGAGGGCAAGCCGGTCGAGCTGCAGATCCGCACCGTCGAGATGCACCGGCGGGCCGAGTACGGCGTGGCCGCGCACTGGAAGTACAAGGAGGGCAGGGGCGTCGCCGTCGCGGTCCGCGGGGCGGACGACAGCGGCGACCTGGTCTGGGTCCGTCAGCTGCTGGACTGGCAGAAGGAGACCGCGGACCCGGGGGAGTTCCTCGACTCGCTGCGATTCGAGATCACCTCGGCCGAGGTCTATGTGTTCACCCCGAAGGGTGAGGTGGTGTCCCTGCCGCAGGGCTCCACCCCGGTCGACTACGCGTACGCGATCCACACCGAGGTGGGCAACCGGACCATCGGCGCCAAGGTCAACGGCCGGCTGGTGCCGCTGGAGTCGGTGCTGGTGAACGGCGCCCTGGTGGAGATCTTCACCTCCAAGGCGCTGGACGCCGGCCCGAGCCGGGACTGGCTGTCGTTCGTGAAGAGCCCGCGGGCCCGGAACAAGATCAAGCACTACTTCAGCCGGGAGCGCCGCGAGGAGTCGATCGAGAACGGCAAGGACATCCTGGCCCGGCAGATGCGCAAGGCCGGCCTGCCGTTGCAGCGGCTGCTGACCCTGCAGCACCTGACCGCCGTGGCCGGGTACTTCAAGCAGCCCGACGTGTCCGCCCTGTACGC
>DASQVF010000064.1:0-2727 GCA_035640915.1 Propionibacteriaceae bacterium | reverse complement strand
AGCGTGGAGCACGATTCCCGGGTCAAGCGGTACGCGCTGACCATGGGTTTCCGGACCCTCTGCTTCGTGGCGATGATCTTCGTCGACGGCCCGATGCGCTTGGTGCTCTTCGCCGGGGCGGTGATCCTGCCCTACGTCGCGGTGATCGTGGCCAACCAGGCCAACCAGCGCCACGACCAAACAGTGATGGGCGGGGTGCCGATCGACCGGCCGCAGCTGACCACCGGTCCCGACGAATCCGACGTGGTGAGCGGCGCGGCCAGCGATGGGCATGAGCGGGAGGCCGACCGAGAGCACCGGGACTCGCTCAGCGCCTTCCTGTCCGCGCGCGGCTTCCTCCGCGAGGTCGACGCCCTCTAATTCGCTCGTCTCGCACCCGTCGCGCTCTGAGGGCTGCCGTCGTCGTCACTCTTCGCGAACGGAAAGAACGCCCTTCGCTCATCGCTCCTCCGAGCGCCAGCGGAGCGCTCCTCCGATGCTCGGCGAGCGATGCGCCCTGAGCCTGTCGATGATGCGCCCTGAGCCTGTCGAAGGGCGGTGGTGATGCGCCCTGAGCCTGTCGAAGGGCCTCGTCCGCCTTGATCTTGACGGTCGCGTTAACGTCTCGACCATGGCGGCGGGAACCAGCGCCAGGACCTCGGTGCTGGACGACCGGGCCGGGCGGATGCGGGCGCGGTTCGTGCTGGGCATGGACTGGCTGGTGGTGAACGCCCTCGCCGGCGCCGGGGACCCGATGGCCCGGGTGCTGTCCGGCTCCCCACGCACCGACGTCTACGCCGACTACGAGCGGATCCGGGCTCGCGGCGACCTGGCCGCCTGGCGACTGGGCGTGCACTCCGTCGTCTCCCGGGAGAAGGCCGAGGAGATCCTGCGCGACCCCCGCTTCGGCGTGCAACCAACCGCCGAGCTGACGCCGAGCCGGTTCGACCTGGCCCAGGGGCCGCTCAGCGGTTCCTTCCTCGAGCTCGACCCGCCGCGACACACCCGGCTGCGCCGGCTGACGGCGCCCGCGTTCCGGCCCCGGCTGATCCGCGACTTCACGCCCGTGGTCGAGCAGGTGCTTACCGAGGTATTGGACCGGCTGGAGGGGCGCGACCGGTTCGACCTGATGACCGACCTGGCCGACGTCTTCCCGATCGCGGTGATCAGCCGCCTGCTGGGCATCCCCGAGGCCGACGCCGGCCACTTCTCGCGGATCGGGGCGCTGGTCGGCCAGTCCCTCGACGGGGTTCGCACGGTCCGCCAGGCCCAGCAGCTGCGGGCGGCCAGCCGCGAGCTGGCGGTCCTGTTCCGGCGGCTGGCCGACGAGCGTCGCCGGGAGCCGCAGGACGACGTGATCAGCCTCCTCGCCACTGCCGAAGCCGGTGGCGAGCTCACCGCCGAGGACCTGGTCGCCACCTGCGGGCTGTTGCTGGTCGCGGGGTTCGAGACCACGGTCAACCTGATCGGCAACGCGGTGGTCGCGCTGCACGCCGAGCCCGAGGCCTGGTCCCGCCTGGTGGCCGACCCGGGACTGGCCGAGGCGGCGGCCGAGGAGGCCCTGCGCTTCGAGCCGCCGGTTCAGCTCACGGTCCGGTTCGCCCGGGAGGACGTCGAGCTGGACGGGCACCGGCTCCCGCGGGCCACCGTGCTGGCGGTGCTGCTGGCGGCGGCCAACCGGGATCCGGCCGCGTACGCCGATCCGGGCCGCTTCCGCCTGGACCGGCAGGGCGAGCCGGAGCACCTGGCGTTCTCCAGCGGCATCCACTACTGCCTCGGCGCGCCGCTGGCCCGGCTGGAGGGACCGCTCGCCCTGCGGGCGCTGGCCGAGCGCTGGCCCGACCTGACCCTGCTGCCGGGGGCGCGGCGGCGTACGGGCACGACCATCCGCGGGTACGCCTCGCTGCCGGTCGGCACCAGCCGGACGACGGTACCCAAGCGCTAGTCAGAGCCGCAGATCAGCTCCAGATCGGCCAGGAACGTGGTCGCCCAGTGGTCGATGTCGTTCTCGAACACCTGCCGGCGCATCACCTTCATCCGCCGCGCCTTGGCCGCCGACGAGTCCTCCATCGCCTCCAGCAGCCGGTCCTTGAGCCCGTTGATGTCGTGCGGGTTGACCAGGTACGCCTGGCGCAGCTCGCGGGCCGCCCCAGCGAACTCGCTCAGCACCAGCGCGCCGTCGTCCGCCTGCCGGCACGCCACGTACTCCTTGGCCACCAGGTTCATCCCGTCCCGCAGCGGCGTCACGACCATGACGTCGGCGGCCCGGTAGAGCGCCGCCATCTCCTCGCGCGGGTAGGAGGTGTGCAGGTACGTGATCGGCGGCCGGCCGATCCGGCCCACGTCGCCGTTGATCCGGCCGACGAGCCGGTCGATGTCGTCCCGCAGCTGCCGGTACTGCTCCACCCGCTCCCGGGAGGGAATGGCCAGCTGCACGAACACGGCCTCGTCCGGGTCGATCTTGCCCTCCTTCAGCAGCTCGCCGAAGGCGCGGATGCGCACCAGCAGTCCCTTGGTGTAGTCCAACCGGTCGACGCCGAGGAAGAGCGTCCTCGGGTCGCCCAGGTCGTTGCGGATCTCAGCGGCCCGCTCCGCGGCCTCCCGACTCGCGGCCAGCTGGTGGAAGCTGCGGGCGTCGATGGCGATGGGATAGGCCCGGGCCATCACCTTGCGACCGTCGGCGGCGGTGATCCGGTCCCGCTGCGTGTTGAGGCCCAGACGGTTGCGGACCAGCCGGAGGAAGTTCTG
>DASQVF010000063.1:0-2606 GCA_035640915.1 Propionibacteriaceae bacterium | reverse complement strand
AGCCCGGTGCACCTGCGCCACCGCCGGTTCGGGACCGAGCACCGTCGCCACGTCCAGCCGCACCGACTGGTCAAGGTCGGCACCCGCTGGTACCTGGTGGCGTTTGCCGGCGACCGGGAGGAGTGGAGCGTGTACGCGGTGGCCCGGATCACCCGGGTGGACCCGGCCGGCGGTCGGCTGCCCGCTCCCCCGCCACCCGCCGATGCGGCCGAGTTCGTCCGGGCGTTCCTGGCGACCGGGCCGGCTCGGTACCGCGTACGGGTCCGGCTGCACACGTCGGCCGACCTCGCCCGGGAGCTGGTCCGCCCGGCCACGGGAACGATCACCGACGAGGGGCCGGGCTGCCTGTTGAGCCTGAGCACCGACGACCTGGACTGGGCGGCGCGCTACCTGGTCTATCTCAACGTCGACTTCGACGTGCTCGCCCCGGCGGAGCTGACCACCGCCCTGCACGGCCTGGGTGACTGGCTCAGCCGCCGGCACCCGGCGTGAGGTCGAAGGCCAGCTCGACTTCGGTCAGCTCCGGGTTGCGCTCCATCGGCCAGCTCCGGCCGGTCTCGACGAACCCGTAGCGGGTGTAGGAGCGGTGGGCCGCCTCGTTGCCGGCCGTCACGTGCAGCACCAGCCGCCGGGCGCCCCGATCCCGGGCCGCCGCCGCGACCGCGTCCAGCAGCTGCTCGGCGCAGCCGTGGCCACGGTAGGCGGGGTCGACGTACATGGCCACGACATCGACTGTCCGGTCCGCTGCCGGTAGGCCGGTGGCCGTGCCGGCCAGCCGACCATCCGGCGCGTGCGCCAGGAAGTGCAGCGGGTTGGCGGCCCGATCACGCCAGCGCTCCTCGGGGATACGCGCCTCGAAGGCATAGCTGGACGCGTACGCATCGGGGGCCTCGGTCAGCATCCGCAGGCGAAGCTCCCGGTAGACGGCCCAGTCCTCGGCCGTTCCGCGCCGCACCCGGAAATCCATGTGCACATCATGTCGGCCGGGTACCACGGTGGCTAGGTCCCTTCCCTTGCCGGGTAGGTCCGGCGGTCCGAGGTGTGACGAACGCAATAGCGCCAAGTGCATAGCCTTGGAATACAAGTCTGGACGGCCCGGTTGATCTTGGTGTGACGAACTCCCGCAGCGACCAGCCGATCATGTACACCACGACCTGGTGCGGCTACTGCCGCCGGTTGAAGAGCCAGCTCGACCGAGCCGGCATCTCCATCGCCGAGGTCGACATCGAGCGCCATCCCGGCGCCGCCGCGGTGGTCGAGCGGGTGAACGGGGGCAACCGGACGGTCCCCACCGTTGTCTTCCCGGACGGCACCGCCCTCACCAACCCGTCGGTCCGCGAAGTCACCGCCCGGCTCTAGTTCTGAGCTCTTCTCGCACCCGTCGCGCCCTACCGGGTGCCGTCGTCGTCACTCTTCGCGAAACAAAGAGCGCGTTCCGCTCATCGCTCCTCCGGACGGCACCGGGGCGCTCCTCCGATGCTCGAAGAGGTCCCTAGACGCCGCCATAGGTGTCGATCCGGCTGCGCGCTCGCAGGGTCACCACGAAGATCAGGATGCCGGCCAGGACGGCAGGGATCCAGCCCGGACCGGGGCTGACGTTCACCCGGAGATCACGCACCATGTTCAGGCCGACGAACAGCGGGATCGGCACCGCCATCAGCAGGTAGCTCGACAGGTGCAGCGGCCACCAGAAGAACTTGTTGATCTCGTCGTAGAACAGTCCCCAACACGTCGCCGCGGCGACGAGGCTGCCGAAGATCTGCAGCGTCGGGGCCACCCCCAGCACGTTGAACGCGACGTTGAAATCCGGACGTAGCGACGGGTCGTAGCTCGGCAGGAAGGTGGGGTCGAGGCCGGTCAGCTCGCCGGCGTTGGTCAACGAGGCCGTGTCGCGGACGACAGCGAACGCGGCGTCGAGGTACTCCAGGGTCAGGTACGGCAGGACGACGCCGAGCAGGAGCAGCACCAGGACGCCGCCGACCTGGAGGGCGCGAGCGCTGGTGACCGTCGCTCCGCGCCAGCGCAGCAGAACCCTGTCCACCACGGCATCCTCGCAGAAGCGGCTCGCCCCACCGATGAGAACGGGACGGGCGGGGCACCGCGCCTCCCCGACGTCGACGGCATTTCGGAAGCGAGGTCCATAGGCACTGTCGGTACCCCGGCCTAGGGTGAGTGCCGACCATGAGCCTGTTGATCCACCGTGCGGAGCGCGCCGACCACCTGGTGCAGGCGCTCGGCGCTCTGCTCAGCGACCCGCTCCCCGACCCGTTCGCCACCGAGATCGTCAGCGTGCCGACACCGGGCGTGGAGCGGTGGTTGAGCCAGCGGCTCGCCGCGCGACTGGGCAGTCGACCCGGACGCGCCGACGGCGTCTGCGCGGCCGTCGACTTCTGCTCCCCGCGGCGCCTGGTCGCCCGGGCGCTGGCCGCCACCGACATCGCCGGCGACGAGGACGACCCGTGGCGGCCCGACCGCGTGGTCTGGCCACTGCTGAGCGTTCTCGACGCATCCCGCGACCAGCCGTGGGCCCGGCTGCTGTGGTCCCACCTGGACGGTCGAGCGGGCCGGCGCTGGTCCGTGGCGCGGCATCAGGCCGAGCTGTTCGC
>DASQVF010000062.1:0-6266 GCA_035640915.1 Propionibacteriaceae bacterium | reverse complement strand
CTCCTGCAGCAGGGTGAAGCTGACCGCATCCGCCGGGACGACCGCCTCGGAGTCCTCGATCAGGTCGCCGAACTCGGAGTCGCCGTCCTCGCCCAGGGGAGTGTGCAGGGAGATCGGCTCCCGGCCGTACTTCTGGACCTCGACGACCTTCTCCGGGGTCATGTCCAGCTCGCGGGCCAGCTCCTCCGGCGTGGGCTCACGGCCCAGGTCCTGCAGCATCTGGCGCTGCACGCGGGCCAGCTTGTTGATGACCTCCACCATGTGCACCGGGATCCGGATGGTCCGGGCCTGGTCCGCCATGGCGCGGGTGATCGCCTGCCGGATCCACCAGGTCGCGTAGGTGGAGAACTTGTAGCCCTTGGTGTAGTCGAACTTCTCCACGGCGCGGATGAGGCCCAGGTTGCCCTCCTGGATCAGGTCCAGGAACAGCATCCCGCGGCCGGTGTAGCGCTTGGCCAGCGAGACGACCAGCCGGAGGTTGGCCTCGAGCAGGTGGTTCTTGGCCCGTCGCCCGTCCTCGGCGATCCACTCATAGTCGTCGACCTGGGCGGCCTTGACCTTGTGGCGGTCGTCGTTGATCTTCTCGTCGGCGAACAGACCGGCCTCGATCCGCTTGGCCAGCTCCACCTCCTGCTCGGCGTTGAGCAGTGCCACCTTGCCGATCTGCTTGAGGTAGTCCTTGACCGGGTCGGCGGTCGCCCCGGCGGCCATCACCTGCTGCTCCGGCTCGTCGGCATCATCGGCCTCGGAGAGGACGAAGCCCTGGTCCTCGGTCAGCTCCCCCTCGAGCTTGGCCTCCTCGGCCGGCTCGAAGGTCGACTCGTCGACGTCGTCCAGGGACCGCTTCTTGCCGACGGTCAGCACGACCTCGTCGGTTTCCAGGTCGAGCACCACGTCGGTCGGCACGACCTCGGTCTCGGTGTCGGCCTCCTCGTCGACCTCGACGACCTCGACAACGTCATCGACGTCCTCGACTTCGAGGTCCTCCAGCGGGAGGTCCTCCGGCTCCGCGTCAGCGCTATCGGCACCGACCGCTACGCCGGCACCGGCCTTCGCCGGCCCTGCTTCCGCCTCGGCGGCCACGGCCTTCAGCGATGCCTTCTTGGTGGGCGCCTTGGTCGTCGCCGGCTTCTTTCCCGGCGCCGGGGTGGGCGGAAGCTGATCGTCGACGGTGCGGGCGGAGGTATCTAGTCTGGGGGTCGTCACACAAACCTCTCGGGTCACCTGGCGAAACTAGGGCAGGCAGAGGCCCTTGGATGTCAAGAGCAGCTCCGACCCGTATTCTGGCACGGTTCCCCAAACGAATCCGAGTTCCCGTCCCGCCCCGGGCGCGCCGAAGGATGAGGACGAGGTCGGAGCGGAGCGTCGGGGCGCGAGCGGCCAACACTACGCCTCGGGCGCCGCTTTCACCGCCAGCACCGGGCAGCCGGCGTCCAGCAGCACCCGCTGGGCGTTGCTACCGAGCAGCAGCTTGCCGACCGGCGACCGCCGGCGCAGGCCGATGACGATGAACTCGGCGCTGGTGGCCTCGGCGGCCCTGAGCACCTCGTCCGCGGGATCGAGGGAGTCCCGGGCCGCCTGGACCTGATGCGGGATCCCGGCCGCAGCCAGCTGCTCCTCCAGCTCGCTCAGCTCCGCGTCCGGAGCCGTGTGCACGACGAGCAGGGAGGAACCCCGCAGCGCGGCCTCGCTCAGCGCTCGCTGCAGGGCGGCCCGTCCCTCGGCCCGCGCCGAGTAGCCGACCACGATCACCGACCCGCCGTCGGCCCCCGCCTGCGGGACGGCGGACTCGGTCGTCTCGGTCATTCGCGCTCCTCCCAGGTGTGTACCGGTTCGTTGCTGTGCATCCGGTCCAGGTAGTCGCTCAGCATGCCGCGCAGCGCCTCGGTGCGCGAGGCGCCGGCCCGCTCCCGGTCGGCCACCTGGGCGGCCTGCCAGGTCGCACCGTTGGCCAGTCGCAGACAGCGGCGTTCGATCGCGTCCAGCAGCCGCCCGATCTCCGCCTCCTCGACCTCCCACCGCCGCAGTCCCTCGGCCGCCAGCGGCAACAGCTTGCGCACCACCAGCTCGGCGACCGGGACCTGGCCGACCTGGGGCCAGTACACCTCGGCGGTGATGCCGTCCTTGATCCCGGCCACGAAGTTCTCGTTGGCCGCCTGGAATGACATCTGGGTCCAGATCGGCCGGTCGTCGTCGGCGAGCGCCCGCACCAGCCCGGCGAAGAAGGCGGCGTTGGCCATGGTGTCCACCACCGTCGGGCCGGCGGGCAGCACCCGGTTCTCCACCCGCAGGTGCGGCGTACCGTCGCTGACGTCGTAGACCGGCCGGTTCCACCGGTAGACGGTGCCGTTGTGCAGCCGGAGCTCGTCCAGCTGCGGCACTCCCCCGCTGTCCAAGGCCACGACCGGGTCCTCGTCGGAGCTGATCGGCAGCAGGGCCGGGAAGTAGCGCGAGTTCTCCTCGAACAGGTCGAAGATGGAGGTGATCCAGCGCTCACCGAACCAGACCCGAGGGCGTACGCCCTGGGTCTTCAGCTCCTCACTGCGGGTGTCGGTGCTCTGCTCGAACAACGGGATCCGGGACTCGGCCACCAGCCGGTGCCCGAACAGGAACGGCGAGTTCGCGCCGACGGCGACCTGCACGCCCGCGATGGCCTGGGCGGCGTTCCAGTAGCCGGCGAAGTCGTCCGGGCTGACCTGCAGATGGACCTGGGTCGAGGTGCAGGCGGCCTCGGGCATGATCGTGTCGGAGACCATCTGCAGCCGCTCGACGCCGTCGATGACGATCTCCAGGTCCTCACCGCGGGCCGCAAAGATCTGTTGGTCCAGCAGGGAGTAGCGCGGGTTCTCGCTCACGCTGTCCAGCGTCACGTGGTGCGGCATCAGGGTGGGCAGGATGCCGATGATCACCAGCTGGCAGCCCACGGCCTTGGCCCGCGGATCTGCCTCGTTCAGCGACTGGCGCACCGACTGCTCGAACGAACTGAACCCCCCGGAGGCCAGCCGGCGCGGAGCCACGTTGATCTCGATGTTGAACCGGCCGAGCTCGGTCTGGAACGACGGATCGGCGATGGCGGCGAGGACCTCGGCGTTCCGCATGGCGGGGTCGCCGTGATCGTCGACCAGGTTCAGCTCGATCTCCAGCCCGGTCATCGGGCGTTCGAAGTCGAAACGCGACTCGGTGAGCATCCGGGCCAGCACGTCAAGGCACTTGCGCACCTTCTCGCGGTGCCGCTTGCGGTCTTCGCGCGTGAACTGCGTGGCATCCACCTCTGCGCCCATGGCCTTATCCTGGCCCATCCGTCCGCGCTGCTACCAGGGCCGGGACCCGGTGGAACTCAGGCTCCGGAAAGGGCTCGGGACCGCCGCCCCGGCCGACTAGGCTCCACCTCCGTGCACGCACCGCAGCCCATCGCCCCTGTCGCCGACCGTCGGCCTCTCGTCCGGCTCCACCACGGGGACGAGTTCGTCGATCCGTACGAGTGGCTGCGGGACAAGGAGGACGCGGACGTCCTGGGCTACCTCAAGGCCGAGAACGAGTACACCGAGGCCCTGACGGCGACGAACAAGTCCCTGGTCGACGCGGTCTTCTCCGAGATCAAGGCCCGCACCAAGGAGACCGACCTCACCGTGCCGAACTACGCCACCCACTCGGGCGGGCAGGCGTACTGGTACTACACCCGCACCGTGGAGGGGTCGGAGTACGCGATCTACTGCCGGGCACCGGCCCCGGACCGGCGGACTCCGCCAGCGCTGGAGGGGGACATCGAGGGCGAGGAGGTGCTGCTCGACGCCAACGCCGAGGCCGAGGGGCACGAGTTCTTCGCCCTGGGGGCATTCAGCATCTCCCCGAACGGACGGCTGCTCGCCTACTCCGTGGACGTGAAGGGCGACGAACGGTTCACCCTGCTCGTCAAGGACCTCACCACCGGTGGGCTGCGCGAGGACCGGATCCCCGACACGGCCTACGGGGCGGCCTGGGCCCGCGACAACCACCTCTTCTACACCCGGGCGGACCAGGCCTGGCGGCCGCACCTGGTGCTGCGGCACCGCCTGGGCACCGACCCGGCCGGCGACGTCGAGGTCTACAGCGAGCCCGACGAGCGGTTCTGGCTGGGGGTGGAGACCAGCACGGACGAGGAGTGGCTGATCATCGCCGCCGGCAGCAAGCTGACCTCGGAGTACCGACTGCTGCCCACCTCCGATCCCGAGGGCGAACCGCGGGTCGTCGCCCCGCGTCGCCAGGGGGTGGAGTACGACGTCGAGCCGGCCGGCGACCGGCTGCTGATCACCCACAACGATGGCGCCGAGGACTTCGCCGTGGCGGAGGCGCCGCTGGACGCCACCGACCACACCGCGTGGCGACCGGTGTTGCCGCACCAGCCCGGGGTGCGCATCCTCGGCGTGGACGCGTATGCCAGCCACGTCGTGGTCTCCCTCCGCCGGAACGGGCTCAGCGGGGTGCATCTGATCCCGCGCGACGAGCGGGGCGATCTGCTGGCCGGGGCGGACATCGAGTTCGACGAGCCGCTGTACGTGGTCGATGCTCCCGGGGAGGCGGAGTACCAGACGCCGACCATCCGGCTCGGCTACACCTCGATGCTGACGCCGGACTCGGTCTACGACTACGACCTGGCCACCGGGGAGATGACGCTGCTCAAGCGCACCCCGGTGCTGGACGACCCCACGTTCGGGCCGTACGACCCGACCCGATACGTCCAGGAGCGGGGCTGGGCCACCGCTACCGACGGGACCCGGGTGCCACTGTCCATCGTCCGGCGGGCCGACGTGCCGCTCGACGGGTCGGCCCCCGCGGTGCTCTACGGCTACGGGTCCTACGAGGCGTCGATGGACCCCGGCTTCTCGATCTCCCGGCTGTCGCTGCTGGACCGCGGCATCGTGTACGCGGTGGCGCACGTCCGCGGTGGCGGCGAGCTCGGCCGCCGCTGGTACGAGCAGGGCAAGATGCTGTTCAAGATCAACACCTTCACCGACTTCGTGGCGTGCGCTGACTACCTGGTGACGGCCGGCTACACCAGCCCGGACCGGCTGGCGGCGCGCGGCGGCAGCGCCGGCGGGCTGCTGATGGGCGCGGTAGCCAACCTCGCGCCCGACCGGTTCCGCGCCATCCACGCCGCGGTGCCCTTCGTCGACCCGCTGACCTCGATCCTGGATCCCGACCTACCGCTGACCGTGCTGGAGTGGGAGGAGTGGGGCAACCCGCTGGCTGATCCCGAGGTGTACGCGTACATGAAGTCCTACAGCCCGTACGAGAACGTGGCCGCCAAGGACTACCCGGCCATCCTGGCCACCACCAGTCTCAACGACACCCGGGTGCTCTTCGTGGAGCCGGCCAAGTGGATCGCCGCGCTGCGGCACGTCGGTGCCGGCCACAACGGCCGTCACGTGCTGCTGAAGACCGAGATGTCGGCCGGTCACGGTGGAGTGAGTGGGCGCTACCAGTCCTGGCGGGAGCTCGCGTTCGAGTACGCGTGGATTATTTCCCAGATCAGCGGCGTTACTTCTCCATAACGAGGGCCGCGTATCGCGGTTGCGCGCATCTGCGGGGCATCCGGCTGCAGAAGAGGTACATAGCCGGTCTCAGGGATTATTCAGGGGTCTTCCGGAATCCTTCTTGCCTCCTGGCGCGTTGTCCTCGTGACGGTACGGAAAGGGGCCAGACGTGGTAACCACTACTCGCTCGCGAGTGTCTGAGGGCATCGACGGCAAGGATGCAGTCGGACTCTACCTCGAGGGCATCGCCAAGACTCCTCTGCTCAGCGCGGAGGAGGAGGTCGAGCTGGCCAAGACCATCGAGCTCGGCCTGTACGCCGAGCACATCCTCAACGGCACTGTCACCCAGGCCGAGCGGGGCAAGCACGCCAAGCGGCCCACCAACGAGGAGCTGGAGCAGCTCGTCGCCGAGGGCCAGGCGGCCATGCAGCGCTTCGTCACCGCCAACCTGCGGCTTGTCGTCTCGGTGGCCCGCAAGTACGGCCGCTCGCAGATGCCGCTGCTGGACCTGGTGCAGGAGGGCAACACCGGCCTGATCCGGGCGGTGGAGAAGTTCGACTACACCAAGGGCTTCAAGTTCTCCACCTACGGCACCTGGTGGGTGCGGCAGTCGATCAGCCGTGGCATCGCCCAGCAGGGCCGGATCGTGCGGCTGCCGGTGCACGTGGCCGAGCAGGTCAACCAGGTCGGCGCGGTGCGTCGCACCCTGGAGCGCCGGCTGGGCCGGGACCCGGAGATCGACGAGATCGCCGC
>DASQVF010000061.1:0-3524 GCA_035640915.1 Propionibacteriaceae bacterium | reverse complement strand
CCGACGTACGCCCCGAGGGTGCCGCCACCGACCCCGCCGAGCACGATCACCGCGACCGCGGTCGCGCTCGCCCCCGCCGTGACGCCGAGGATGTCCGGACTGGCCAGGGCGTTCCGGGCGACGGTCTGGGTGATCGCGCCGGACAGGGCCAGCGCGGCGCCGACCAGCAGCCCGGTCAGGGTGCGGGGGAGCCGCAGCTCGAAGACGATGAACTCCTGCGCGGCGGTGCCGGCGCCGACCAGTGTCCGCAGCACGTCCGGCAGCGAGATCGGGAAGTCGCCCCGGCCCAGGTTGAGGGCCGCCGCCATGACGACCAGGACCAGCCCGATGACGGTGATCAGCACGGTCCGGGGCCGCCAGACCGCCGAGACCGGACCGACCCGGACGGCGGTCCGGGCCATGCGCCCTGCGCTTGTCCAAGTGCCGGTCAGCTCATGGGCGCGCGCCCGTGTAGTATCGGCGCGCCGCGGGGGGTCCAAGGGGGGTCGCCCCCCCTTGCTCAATTCAACACTCACAGCTGCACCAGCCGGCGACGGCGGACCAGGGCGACGAAGAAGGGCGCGCCGACCAGGGCGAGCACGATCCCGACCTGCAGCTCACCCGGGCGGACCACCATCCGGCCGAGCACGTCGGCGGTCAGCATCAGGACGGCCCCGGCCAGTCCGGAGGTCGGGATCAGCCAGCGGTGGTCGGGACCGGTGAAGGCCCGGGCAACGTGCGGCACGACCAGGCCGACGAAGGCGATCGGTCCGCAGGCCGCGGTGGCCGCGCCGGTGAGCAGGGTGATCGCAACCAGGCCGGTCCAACGGGCTGCGGTCAGGTTGAGCCCGAGACCGGCCGCGACGTCCTGGCCGAGGGAGAGCAGGTTGAGCGCCGGCGCGTTGATCAGGGCCAGGACCAGCCCGAGAGCGAGGAAGGGCGCGACCGAGACCAGCACGCCAAGGTCCCGCCCGGCGATATTGCCGACGGACCAGAAGCGGTACGCGTCGAGGGTGGCGTTGTCGGCCAGCACCAGGGCGGAGGTCAGGGCGGTGAGCAGGGCGCTGACCGCGACCCCGGCCAGCGCCAGGGTGACCGGGGTCGGCCCCGACTGGCCGGCCGAACCGAGCAGGAACACCACCACGCTGGCGCCGAACGCGCCGACGAAGGCGAACCAGACGTAGCCGTACAAGCTGGTCACGCCGAACGCGTACACCGCGAGCACGACGAGGAAGGCGGCTCCGGCGGTCACGCCCAGCAGCCCCGGGTCGGCGATCGGGTTGCGGGTGTGGCCCTGGATCAGAGCGCCGGCCACCCCGAGGGCCAGGCCGACGGCCAGGCCGAGGAGGGTCCGCGGGACGCGGAGCGAGCGGACGATGATGTCGTCCTCGGTGCCGGTCGGGGACCAGATGGCGTCCCAGACCGACCCGATCAGGATGGGCTTGGCGCCGACGGCCAGGCTGAGCAGGACCACAGTGAGCAGCAGCGCGGTCAGGACGAGGATGAGCAGGATCCGCCGGCTACGGGCGTGCGGCATGGTCAGCCGGCGCCCGGCGTCCCGTCGGGTCGCCGGGGGCTTCTCGACCCCAGAGGCCACCACTGCCGACACGTACTCACCTTAGGTGAGCCTAAGCAAATGCCGCCAGCAGTCTCGGGCTACCTCGCCCGCCGTTCAGGTGAGGTCGAGGAACATGACGTGCAGCCCGACGTAACCCAGCTCCGGATGTCGGAAGGCCCCCGGCACGGTGCCGATGACGACGAAGCCGAGCGAGCGCCAGAGGTGAACGGCCGGCTCGTTGGTCTCCACGACGGCGTTGAACTGGATTCCACGGAAGCCCTGCTGGCGTGCCCACTCCACCAGGTGCTCGCCGAGGCGGCGGCCCGCCCCGCGGCCGGAGGCGGCGGGAGCGACCATGAAGCTGCCGGTGGCGATGTGCGAGCCGCGGCCGGGTCGGTCCCATGGTCGCGGTGCCGACCACCGCGCCGTCGAGCTCGGCGACCACGACCCGACCCTGACCCATCCAGAGGGCCTGCGCCTCCGCGGACGTCAGATCCTCGGGGTAGGCGTAGGTCTGGCCGGCGGCGGTGATCGCGGCGAAGATCGGGTGGATGGCCGGCCAGTCGGTGGCCAGAGCTTCGCGGATCACCACGGTCATCGGAGCATCCCTGCCCTTTCTATCTTGACACGGGATCGGGGGTCCCAGGACCCGATTCGCCTAGTGGCGAAACACGTTGCGGACTGTCGGAGGGCCCTCGTACCGTAATCGGGTCAAGCTGCCGCCACGCCGCGCGATGAGTTGGCGCGGTGAGCGGAGTCTGACCTCCAGGACTCGACGCCGAGGCCCCCGCCCACTAGCCCTTCGGAGAAGGCTGCACTCTATGGTCACCACCCCGCCCCAATCGGAAGTCTCGGCGGAGAGGCTGCCGCCCTCGACGCGGCTGATCATCGGCACCCTGCTGATCGCGGCCTTCGTGGTCATCCTCAACGAGACGATCATGGGCGTTGCCCTGCCCCGGCTGATGGCCGAGCTGTCGGTCAGCGCCCGGACCGGCCAGTGGCTGACCACCGCGTTCATGCTGACGCTGGCGGTGGTCATCCCCACCACCGGTTTCCTGCTGCAGCGGATGTCGACGCGTACGGTCTTCGTGCTCGCGATGACCCTGTTCTCGGCCGGCACCCTGCTGGCCGCGGTGTCGCCCGGGTTCTGGATGCTGCTGCCCGCCCGGATCGTGCAGGCCTCGGGGACCGCGGTGATGATCCCGTTGCTGATGACCACGGTGCTCCGGCTGGTCCCGATCGAGCGGCGCGGCATCGTGATGGGCAACATCAGCATCGCCATCTCGGTCGCGCCGGCGATCGGGCCGACCGTCTCCGGCCTCATCCTGCAGTTCCTGTCCTGGCGCTTCATGTTCGTCCTGGTGCTGCCGATCGCCCTGGCCGCGCTGGCGTACGGCGCGCGGACGCTCACCGACGTCAGCGAGACGGGCCACCAGAAGCTCGACCCCGTCTCGGTGGTGCTGTCCGTGCCCGCCTTCGGCGGCATCGTCTACGGGCTGAGCCAGCTCGGTCAGGGATCCGCCGCGGGCAGCTCGATCGCCATCGGCAGCCTGGTGGTCGGGGTGGTCTGCCTGCTGGCCTTCGGCGTACGCCAGCGCGGGTTGGCTCGCGCAGAGCGGGATCCCCTGCTCGACCTGCGGCCCTTCGGGTTCCGGATGTTCAGCGTGAGCCTGGCCCTGCTCTGCGTCGCGATGCTGTCGCTGTTCGGCATGGTCATCCTGCTGCCGATCTATCTGCAGACCATCCGCGGCCTCGGCTCACTACCCACCGGCCTGATGCTGCTGCCGGGCGGGCTGCTGATGGGTCTGCTCGGTCCGACGGTCGGCAAGCTGTTCGACCGCTACGGGCCGAAGGCGCTGGCCACCGGTGGCGCCGCGGTGCTTACCTTCACCATGTGGCGGTTCAGCACGGTCGACACAGGCACGCCCATCTGGATGCTGATCGGGCTGCACGTGCTGATGAGCCTGGCCCTGGCCTGCCTCTTCAC
>DASQVF010000060.1:0-3158 GCA_035640915.1 Propionibacteriaceae bacterium | reverse complement strand
CGGAGCTGCCGCCGATGCACGTCGCCAGCGACGGTCCGCCGCAGGCTCGGCTGTGGCCGGCCAAGGACCCGGCGGCCGCCGCCCGCCTCGCTGCGGTGCGCGGTGCGCTGCAGGAAATCGCGGACCGACACGAGCTGCCGGTGGAGAACCTGCTCACCCCCGACTACGTCCGTCGGCTCGCCTGGCGGCCGCCGGCGCCGGCCACACTCGAGACGGTGGACGCCGCACTGGCCGAGCTCGGGGCCCGGCCCTGGCAGCGTGAGCTCACCGTCCCGGCGATCACGCCGCTGCTAGTTACTCGTGAGTAATATACGGCCATGGCCCCTCGACAGATCCGCGACGTCGTCTTCGTTGACGGCGTCCGCACCCCGTTCGGCAAGGCCGGGTCCCTCTACGCCGAGACCCGCGCCGACGACCTGGTCGTCAACTGCATCCGCGAGCTGGTCCGCCGCCATCCCGAGCTGCCACCGGAGCGGATCGACGAGGTGGCCGTCGCCGCCACGACGCAGACCGGCGACCAGGGCCTGACCATCGGGCGCACGGCCGCGCTGCTCGCGGGGCTGCCGCGCTCGGTGCCCGGCTTCGCGATCGACCGGATGTGCGCTGGGGCGATGACCGCGGTGACCACCGTCTCCTCGGGGATCGCCGTCGGAGCCTACGACGTCGCCGTAGCCGGCGGGGTCGAGCACATGGGCCGGCACCCGATGGGTCAGGGCATCGACCCCAACCCGCGGATCGTGGCCGAGAAGCTGGTCGACCAGTCCGCCCTGGTGATGGGCTCGACGGCGGAGAACCTGCACGACCGCTTCCCGGCGATCACCCGGGAGCGCGCGGACGCCTTCGCGGTGCTCAGCCAGGAGCGCGTGCAGCAGGCCTACGCGGCCGGGGTGATCCAGGAGTCGCTGGTCCCGGTGGCCGCTCGCAGCACCGAGCTCGGCTGGGGCCTCGCCACGGCGGATGAGCATCCCCGCCCGGGGACCACCCGGGAGCTGCTGGCCGGGCTGCGCACCCCGTTCCGGCCGCACGGACGGGTCACCGCGGGCAACGCCGCGGGACTCAACGACGGCGCCACCGCCTGCCTGGTCGCCGCGGAGGAGGTGGCCGCTGAGCTCGGCCTGCCCGCCGCGATGCGGATGGTGTCCTACGCCTTCGCCGGGGTCGACCCGGAGACGATGGGCGTGGGTCCGATCCCGAGCACCGAGAAGGCGCTGGCCAAGGCGGACCTGAGCATCGACGACATCGGCGCGTACGAGATCAACGAGGCCTTCGCGGTCCAGGTGCTGGCCTTCCTCGACCACTTCGGCATCGACGCCGACGACCCGCGGGTCAACCCGTACGGTGGGGCGATCGCCCTCGGTCATCCGCTGGCCAGCTCCGGCGTGCGGCTGATGATCCACCTGGCCCGGACGTTCCGGGAGCACCCGGAGGTCCGCTACGGCGTGACCACGATGTGCATCGGTCTCGGCATGGGCGGCACCGTCGTCTGGGAGAACCCGAGCCATCAAAGCGAGGGCGGACGACCCCCTTCGGACCCCCCGCAGCGCGCCGAAGACACACGGGCGCGCCCCCAGGGCGAGGAGCAGGCAGCGTGAACGACTCCGATCTCCGCTCCCTGATCGAGGAGGCCGCAGCCGCGGCCGAGGGTGAGGTCGTGACCCGGGCGCTGAGCCGAGACGTCCACTTGCCGCACACCGACCGCCCGGCGGTGTTGATCACCTTGGACAACGGCGAGGACCACACCCGGCCCAACACGCTCGGTCCCCGCGGGCTGGCCGAGCTGAACAACGCGCTGGACGCCGCTCGGGCCCGCGACGACATCTCGGCGATCCTGGTCACCGGCAAGCCGTTCATCCTGGCCGCCGGGGCCGACCTGTCGGCGATGGGCGTCATCACCGACCGGGAGCAGGCGCTGGCCATCGCCCGGATCGGCCACGCCGTGCTGGACAAGTTCGCCACCTCCCCGGTGCCGACGTTCGGCCTGATCAACGGGATGGCGCTGGGCGGGGGCCTGGAGGTCAGCCTGCACTGCCACTACCGCACCGTCTCCGCGGCCGCGGCAGGGATTGCCCTGCCGGAGTGCTTCCTCGGCCTGCTGCCGGGCTGGGGCGGGGCCTTCCTGGTGCCGAACCTGATCGGCATCGAGGGCGCGGTCACCTTGGTCCTGCAGAACCCGCTGAGCCAGAACCGGATGCTCGACGGCAGGGCCGCGTACGCGCTCGGGCTGGCCGACGTGATGTTCGAGGGCGCCGACTTCCTGGAGCGCTCGCTGGACTGGGCCGGCCAGGTCGTTCGCGGCACGATCACCGTGGAGCGCGCTCCGGTGAACCGGGACGCGGCGGCCTGGGACGCTGTGCTGGCCGAGGCCCGGGCGTTCGTGGACGCCAAGGTCGGCGGGGCGGCGCCGGCGCCGTACCGGGCGCTCGAGCTGCTCGCCGCGGCGCGGACCGCCGACAAGACCGCGGCGTACGCGGCCGAGGACGAGGCCCTGGCCGACCTGATCATGAGCCAGGAGCTGCGCGCCAGCCTGTACGCGTTCGAGCTGGTCCGCAAGCGCGGCCGCAAGCCGGCGGGAGCGCCCGACCGCTCGCTGGCCCGGCCGGTGACCAAGGTCGGTGTGGTCGGAGCCGGCCTGATGGCCAGCCAGCTGGCCACCCTGTTCCTGCGGCGGCTGCGGGTGCCGCTCGTGATCAGCGACCTCGACCAGGAGCGGGTCGACCGCGGACTCGCGGCGATCCACGGCGAGGTCGACAAGCAGCTGGCGAAGCGGCGCATCTCTCCTGACGAGGCCAACCGGCTGCGCGCGCTGGTCACCGGCACCACCGACCTGGCCGACTTCGCCGACTGCGACTTCGTGATCGAGGCCGTCTTCGAGGAGATGGCGATCAAGCAGCAGGTGTTCGCCGACCTGGAGAAGCATGTCGCGCCGACCTGTGTGCTGGCCACCAACACCTCCTCGCTGTCGGTGACCGAGATGGCGGTCGACCTGGAGCACCCGGACCGGGTGGTCGGGTTCCACTTCTTCAACCCGGTGGCGGTGCTGCCGCTGCTGGAGGTGGTGCGCGGGGAGCGGACCGACGACGCGACCCTGGCCACAGCGCTGGCAGTGGCCAAGGACCTCAAGAAGAACGCGGTCCTGGTCAAGGACGCGACCGCGTTCG
>DASQVF010000059.1:0-2827 GCA_035640915.1 Propionibacteriaceae bacterium | reverse complement strand
CACGCTCAGTCCCGGCCCGCCGGCGTCCTGCAGATCGGTGTCCAGGGCATGCAGCGCGGCAAACAGCCAGGCCCGCCGCGCCGGCCCGGCAGACCCGAGCAGCACTGGATCGAGCACGAACAGCGGTAGCACGGCCTCGCCCTCATCGATCGCCGCCAGCAGGGCAGGGTTGTCGGCCAGCCGGAGGTCGCGGCGGGCCCACCACAAGGAAGGGCTTGGAGGAGAGGCCATCGTCTAATCTTGCCCTGTGAGCGAGCTTGCGAGCTCACATCCAGCACAGCAGCGACGCGAACGTGGTCGACGAGCGTCAGCGAGGAGTACACGTGAGCGACCTGATCGACACCACGGAGATGTACCTGCGGACGATCTACGAGCTCGAGGAGGAGGGCATCGTCCCGCTTCGGGCCCGGATCGCTGAGCGGCTGCATCAGAGTGGTCCGACCGTGTCGCAGACCGTCGCCCGGATGGAGCGGGACAACCTGGTCCACGTGCAGGGGGACCGGCATCTCGAGCTCACCCCGGAGGGTCGCTCCCGGGCGGTGCGGGTGATGCGGAAGCACCGTCTCGCCGAGCGGCTGCTGATCGACGTGATCGGGCTGGACTGGGAGAAGGTGCACGACGAGGCGTGCCGGTGGGAGCACGTGATCTCCGAGGACGTCGAGCGCCGGCTGGTGGAGCTGCTTCACACGCCGACCGAGTCCCCGTACGGCAACCCGATTCCCGGTCTGGAGGAGCTGGGTGTGGCCGGGTCGACCGAGCCCTTCCGTGACGGCAACGAGCAGCTGCAGGAGGTCGTACGCCGGCAGAGCGAGCCGATCCGGGTGGTGATCGAGCGGATGAGCGAGGAGATCCAGAAGGACGTCGCCATGATGGGCACCCTGCGCGAGGCGGGTATCCGTCCCGGTGCCGAGGTGAGGGCCGAGATCGGAGGGCTCGGCGTACGCCTGACCGCGGAGGGTTCCCCGAGCTGCGAGATCGACCGGCTGGCCTCCACCCACCTCTTCGTCTCCCGGGTCTGACGCCTCCGGCCATGGCCACCGCCGGCGCGGCGACGTCCGCGACCGTCCGCACGCTGCTGCGCCGCCACCGGTACGACGCCGTGGTGGCCCGCGCCGGCGAGATGGCGGAGGTTCGGGTGTGAGCGAGCGGGAAGTGGACTGGCCGGCCTATCTCGCCACGTTCCACCGGGAGCGGGCCGGCGTCGTGGAGGCGGTACTGTCCCGGGCCCTGGCCGGCGACCACTCGCCGTACCGCTGGCTGGCCCGGGCCGTCTCGGCCACCGCCCGGGTGGTGCTGGACCTGGCCTGCGGGTCCGGGCCGATGTCGCGGGAGCTCGCCCGACCCGGGCGGATGGTCGTCGGGCTCGACCGCTCCGAGCACGAGCTGGCGCTGGCGGCCGGCCAGAGCCAGGGCCCCTGGGTGCAGGCGGATGGCCTGCGGCTGCCGTTCCGGGACAGCTCGGTCGACGTGGTGACCAGCTCGATGGGACTTGTGGTGGTGCAGCCGACGAGCCAGGTGCTGGCCGAGGTCGCCCGCGTGCTCCGCCCCGGCGGCGTACTGGCCGGGATCGCCCCGGCACTGCGGCCGCTGGCTGCCCGCGACCTACGCACCCTGACCAGCATCAACGCCCGGCTTCGGACCAAGCCCCAGTTTCCCGGTCCGGTGGAGCTGACCGGCTTCACCCGGATGCTGGCCGGCGTAGGAATGCGGACCGTCGAGGACGCGCGGCAGCGCTACTGCTTTTCGATCCGGAGCCGGCCCGATGCCGACCTGATGATGTCCGCGCTGTACCTGCCGAGTACGCGGCCGGTCCGGGTGGAGCGGGCGGTGGACTACCTGGCGGAACGGCTGGACCGGCAGGAGGTCGTCGAGGTGGCGATCCCGATGCGACGGATCGTGGCCATCAAGTAGGGGGAATAGTCGCGGCGGCCGACGGGTTGAGCCGTGTGACAGATTCGCAGAAGACGAGAGGCATGACCGATGGCGACCAAGAACATCAACGCCGACGATTTCGAGCGCACGATCACCGACAACGACATCGTGCTGGTCGACTTCTGGGCGGACTGGTGCGGTCCGTGCAAGCGGTTCGCCCCGATCTATGAGAAGGCCTCGGAGGAGCACACCGACATCACCTTCGCGAAGCTGGACACCGATGCGAACCAGGAGCTCTCCGGGCAGCTGGGCATCGAGGGCATCCCGACCCTGATGGCCTTCCGGGAGGGTGTGCTGGTCTTCAACCAGGCCGGTGCGCTGCCGGGCCCCGCGCTGAAGCAGGTCATCGACGCGGTGAAGGGCCTCGACATGGTCGAGGTGCACAAGCAGGTCGAGGAGCTCAGGGCCGAGCACCAGCACCACTGACGACCTCGGCGAACCGCGCCGCGGCGGCGTCCAGGTCGGCATCGAGCACGACCTCGACCCGCGGCCACGGGTCGCTCGCCCGGGCGTTCGCGTCCTGGGCGACCGGCCGCCGGTCGACGATGGTCTGGCCGCGGCCGATCCCGGCTAGGTTGACCCGGACCGGAAACGTGCCGGTGCGGAACAGCTCCGGATCGGTCAGGTGGACCAGCGCCCCGGCGTCGCCGATCAGTCCGACGTAGTCGTGTCCGGGACGGTCTGAGCGGGCACCGCGACGGTAGAGCAGCTCTCCGGCCGCCCGAGCGCCGGGATCCTCAGCGGCGCTCAGGCGGTCGGCAGTGGCCTGGTCCGCGGCCAGCCGGGTGAAGACGTCCAGGCCGTACATCGTCTTCGGAACCGGTGACTCGACCACGCAGGTGGCCGCCTCCGGGTCCTGCCAGATGTTGAACTCGGCCACCGCGGTGATGTTGCC
>DASQVF010000058.1:0-2570 GCA_035640915.1 Propionibacteriaceae bacterium | reverse complement strand
GCTGACCCAGCACCTCGAGGAAGGTCGGCCAGACCTGCTCGCTCAGGAAGGTCCCCAGCCGCTCCAGGATGGCCGGTAGGTCGATGGCCAGGAACGCGAAGGCGTCGGCGATGCCGCGCAGCCACTGCACGAACGCGCGCTGCTGCAGCCAGAGCAGGAAGATCTGGACGGCCCGGATGCCGCCCATCACCAGCAGCAGGATGAAGAAGGACTCGACGAGCACCACGGCCAGGCCGGCCAGGCGCCAGCCGGTGCGGTCGTGCACCAGGTCCAGCAGCCGGCGACCGAGGTAGAGGCCGACCAGCAGGGTGACCAGTAGCGGCAGCCGGTTGACGGCCAGGTCATTGAGCACGCCGAGCACGGTTGGCTGGTCGGAGATGGCGCCGTAGCGGACGAGCTGCTGCACCATCAGCCGGTTGCCCGCCTCCTGGACCTGGCCGAAGGCGGCGTACATGCCCAGGAACGGCAGCAGGGTGACGGCCAGCAGCCGGCTGATGCTGGAGTCGCGGTCGTCGGCCATCCGTTCGTCCTCGGGCAGCAGCGCACGGATGCCGAGCTCGCGGCCGGCCAGGTTGAGGATCAGCACGGTGGCGGTGAGCAGGCAGACGAAGGAGAAGGCGAACAGGATCAGGGTCAGCCACGGGCTGACATCGCCGAGGATCAGCGCGATGCGCAGGGTCAGCTCGGAGCCCAGCCAGCCGAGCAGGTAGACCGAGGTGATCAGCGGCAGCAGCCGCCACCACACCCGCCCGGTGTCGGTCACCAGGACCCGCAAGTCGGTCAGCATCGGGGGCAACCCTACGAAACGCCGGGTCCGACGTGGAGCCCGTTCCGGAGGCTCAGCCGTAGGTATCGCGCGGGCCGCGCCCGTCGCGGACCGTGCGCCGGCCCTTCTTCCACGACGGAGCGTCCGGTCCGAGGATCGCGACCCGGGTGATGGTGCCGTCGCCCAGGTGCTCGTTGAGCAGGGCGACCAGCTGCGGTGCCATCATCCGCAGCTGGGTGGCCCAGGCGGTCGAGTCGGTACGGACGGTGAGCACCGCGTCGGCGTACGCCTCAGGGCGGCTGTGGGTGGCGTTGGCCGGCCCGACCAGCAGCGGCCAGCGGGCCATCAGGGTGTGCACATTGATGTCGGTCGACCAGCCCTTGGCCCGGACCAGGTCCTCGACGGCCGACGACAAGAGCTTGGGATCCCGGTCGTCGGGCCGGGCGCCGGAGATCTGCGGGTCGGCTGGAGTCTTCCTCGCCGACGGACGGCGCCGGCGGCGGGCGCCCACCGAACGGGCGACGTTGCGGGCCAGGTCGAGCCCGGATGGGTCGTGCGGCGGCTCAGCGTCCGGGAGGTCCGTCGGTTCCGGCTCGCGCGCTCCCGTGTGTTGTTGCGCGCGCGGCGGTGGGTCGCTGATGGGCGGCTCGATCACTCGGCGGTCACCTCCCCGTCGGCCACGGTGAACCGGCGGCCCTGCAGCTGGTCGGGAACGTCGGCGCCGACCGCGGCGGTGACCAGCACCTGCTCGGCGCCACTCACCCCGGCGGCCAGCCGCTCGCGGCGGGTGGTGTCGAGCTCGGCGAACACGTCGTCCAGGATCAGCACCGGCTCCACCCCGTCGGCACGGAGCAACGCGAAACTGCCCAGCTTGAGGGCCAGGGCGAACGACCACGACTCGCCGTGACTGGCGTACCCCTTGGCCGGCAGCATCCCCAGACTCAGCACGAGGTCGTCGCGGTGTGGGCCGACCAGGGAGACACCGCGCTGGATCTCGTCGGGTCGGCGCTCCAGCATGGTGGCGCTCAGCAGGTCGGTGAGCTCCTCGCGAGCGGTCTGGTCGGTGAGCGGGATCGAGGCCCGGTACTCCACCGTCGCGTCGTTGTTGGTCGGCGCGATGTCGGCGTAGGCCTTGGCAACGTGCGGCCCCAGGTCGGCCAGCGTCCGCAGCCGGGCGGCCATCAGCTCGCCACCGGCGGTGGCGAGATGGCTGTCCCAGACGTCGAGGGTGCCGCCGACGTCGGCGCCCGCGCTGCCGCCGCGCAGCCGACCGGCCAGCGACTTGAGCAGGGTGTTGCGCTGTCGCAGCACCCGGTCGTAGTCGGCCCGGGTCCCGGCGAGCCGCGGCCAGCGGGTGACGACCAGATCGTCCAGGAAGCGCCGGCGTTCACTCGGGTCGCCCTTGACCACGGCCAGGTCCTCGGGGGCGAAGAGCACGGTGCGCAGGATGCCGAGCAGCTCCCGCGGACGCTTCAGGGGCGACCGGTTGAGCCGGGCGCGGTTGGCCTGGCCGGGGGTGATCTCCACCTCGAGCTGTAGCTGCCGCGGGTCGTCCAGGCCCGCCGTCACCCGGGCCCGTACGATCGCCCGCTCGGCGCCCGCCCGGACCAGCGGCTGGTCCGCGGCGACCCGGTGCGAGCTCAGCGTGGACAGATAGGCCACCGCCTCGACGAGGTTGGTCTTGCCCTGTCCGTTGGCCCCGACGAACACCGCGACGCCGGGCCCCAGGGCGACGTCGACCCCGGCGTAGGACCGGAAGTCGGCCAGCTGGAGGTGGTCGACGAACACCAGACACCTTCCGCAA
>DASQVF010000057.1:0-2833 GCA_035640915.1 Propionibacteriaceae bacterium | reverse complement strand
CGTGGCCAACAGCAGGCCCAGCAGCATCGCCCCCGAGTCGCCCATGAACATCCGGGCCGGGAAGAAGTTGTGCGGCAGGAAGCCCAGGCAGGCGCCGGTGATGGCCACCGTGATCAGGCTGGCCGTGGTCGCCCGGGTCAGTCCCTCGGTCACCGTGAGCAGATAGGCGTAGGCGAAGAAGGCACCCGCGCCGATGCCGACCACCCCGGTGGCCAGGCCGTCCAGGCCGTCGACGAAGTTCACCGCGTTGGAGCAGAGCACGATGAAGAACACCGTGATCGCCACCGACGCCGAGGCGTTGAGCGCCAGGATCTCGCCGGGCAGCGGGATCCAGAGCATCTTGACGCCCAGCGCCACCGCGATGCCCGCGGCCAGCACCTGACCGGCGAACTTGGCCAGCGGCGACAGCTCGTAGATGTCGTCGAGCACCCCGACCAGGCAGATCACCGCGGCGGCGACCAGCACCGCCCGGGAGTCCTCGCGCACGGTCGGCTCGCTGCCGAGAAACGGCAGCGTGCCGGAGATCAGCACCGCCGCCGCGACGCCGGCGAACATGGCGATCCCGCCGAAGTAGGGCATCTCGACGGTGTGCACGTCGCGGTCCCGGACCCGGGCCAGCGCACCGGTCCGTAGCGCCAGCCGCCGGCAGAGCCCGCTGGCCAGGAAGGTGACCGCTACGGCGATGGTCAGCACCAGCAGGTACTCGCGCACTCAGCGGTCCTCAGGCTCGTCCAGCTCGACCGGCTGCTCGGACCCGGCCGGCTCCGCAGGCTCGGCGCTCAGGTCGACCACGTCCGGCAACGTCTCGGCGATCACCCCGACGCTCAGCGCCCCGACCCGCAGGATCTCGCCGTTGTCGCTGCGGGTGAAGTCGACGATCGTCGACGGCGCCCCGCCGCTCCCGGCCAGCTCCCCTCCGTCGAGGTAGACCGACACGGCCTCGCCCAGCTGGTCGATGGCATCGTCGCAGGTCAGCGCGGCGGGCTGCCCGCTCCGGTTGGCGCTGCTCACCGCCATCGGGCCGGTGCGGCGCAGGATCTCCCGGGCCAGCTCGTGGTCGGGCACCCGGAGGGCGATGGTGTTCTCGTTGTCCCCGAGGTCCATCCGCAGGCTGGGCTGCATCCGGCAGATGATCGTCAGCGGCCCGGGCCAGTGCCGCTCGATCAGCTCCTTGGCCGCCTCGGGCACGTCCACCGCCAACGCCCGGATCAGGCTCGGCTCGCCGATCAGCACCGGCGGCGGCATGTCGCGGCCGCGACCCTTGGCGTCGAGCAGCCGCTGGACCGCCTCCGGACTGAAGGCGTCCGCGCCGATGCCGTACACCGTGTCGGTGGGCAGCACGATGCATTCCCCGGCCTCGATGGCCTCCCGGGCCGCCTCGGTGGCCGCGGCCTGCAGAGCCGGCTGGTCACCGGTGCAGTCGAAGCGCTGGTAGCCCAAGGACTCCTGGTCGACCGACACGCTCACCTGTCCCATGCTGCCATTCTTTTGTGCTCGTCTCGCGCTCGACGAGCGCGGGTCGATCCGACGCTCGACGAGCGCCTCATCGCCGAACAGCGGTGACGAACCGGGGCCGCGCGTTGAGGTCGAGGTGGTCCCGTACGCCGCGGAAGGCTCCGTGCCGGACCAGCACCTCGACCGCCGACTCCCCCTGCACATCGGCGTGCTCGACGCAGACGAAGCCGGCCGGGCGGAGCAGCCGGGCGGCGGTGTCGGCGACCACCCGGATGGCGTCCAACCCGTCGTCCCCCGAGAACAGGGCCAGCAGCGGGTCGTGGTCACGGACCTCGGGCGGAACCGAGGCGTACGCCTCCAGCGGGATGTAGGGCGGGTTGGCGATCACCAGGTCGACGGTGCCGTCCAGCTCCGGCAACGCCGTGGCCATGTCGGTGACGTGCAGGTCGACCAGCGTGTCGGCCAGGTTGCGACGCGCGTACGCCGCCGCCTCCGGGGAGATCTCCACCGCGTGGATGTCGGCCCGGGTCAGCTCGGCGGCGATCGCCTTCGCGACGGCACCGGACCCCGTGCCCAGCTCGACGACCAGGGGGCGATGGTGCAAGGTGGTCATCTCGGTCAGCGCCTCGATCGCCCAGCCGGTCATCACCTCGGTCTCTGGCCGCGGTACGAAGACTCCCGGTCCGACCTCCACGTCGACCCGACGGAAGTGGGCCCGTCCGGTCAGGTGCTGCAGCGGCACCCGCTCCGCCCGGCGGTCGACGAGGCGACGGAACCGCCGGACATGGTCATCGTCGAGCTCGTCGAGCAACGGCAGCCGGACCAGCTCGACGCCGCTGACGAAGGCGAGCAGGACCCGGGCGTCTTGGCCCGCCGACTCGACCCCGGCCGCGGACAGCTGCGCGGTCGCCGCCGCCAGCAGCGGCCGGACCGGCGACGTCACTTGGCGGGTTCGCCCACCGCGGCCAGGCGCTCGGCGGTGTCGGCCTGCTGTAGCGCCTCGACCACCGCGGACAGGTCGCCGTTCAGCACCTGGTCCAGGTTGTAGGCCTTGAACCCGATCCGGTGGTCGGAGATCCGGTTCTCCGGAAAGTTGTAGGTGCGGATCCGCTCGGAGCGGTCCACGGTGCGGACCTGGCTGCGCCGGGCGGCGGAGGCGGCGTCGGCCGCCTGCTCCTCGGCCAGCGCGGTCAGCCGGGCGCGCAGCATCCGCATCGCCTGCTCCCGGTTCTGCAGCTGGGAGCGCTCGTTCTGGCAGGAGACCACGATGCCGGTCGGCAGGTGGGTGATCCGGACGGCCGAGTCGGTGGTGTTGACGCCCTGGCCGCCGGGCCCGGAGGAGCGGTAGACGTCGATCCGCAGGTCGTTCTCGTCGATC
>DASQVF010000056.1:0-3674 GCA_035640915.1 Propionibacteriaceae bacterium | reverse complement strand
GACGTACGGCTGGGGCACCTGACGATCGGCGCGCACCCGGGCCTCCCGCCGTTGCACCGCGGCGAGCATCGACTGATCGCCGGCCTCCAGCCGTTCCAGCTCCTTGCTCAGGAAAGCGGGATCGGGCAGGTCACCCGGCTTGACCTTGTCCACGCGCCAGGTGTTCACCGCCACCTCTTCCACGGTGTGCAGCACCGCCGACCGGACGCCGACCGAGTGTGCCGTCAGCAGCCCCGCCGTGTCGCCGAACAGCCCCAGCCGGTCCCGGGCGGCGATCATCAGCTGCACGCCGCCCGGCCGTGACTCCGTTCGCACCCGCGGCTTCCCGTCGAGCCGGACCGAGCGGGCCAGACCGACGTCCACCAGCGTCGCGGTCCCGCCGGCCCGGGTGTCCGCGTCCACCAGCACGCCCTCGACCTGGTCGGCCAGCCCGTTGATCAGCTGCGCCCGCCAGGGTGACCAGGCGGCGGGGCCAGCGGCGCGAGCGTCGGCCTCGGTGAGGAAGCGGAGCAGAGCCAGAACGTCGGCTCGCCCCCGCACCGACTCGACCAGAGCGCTCTGGGTGCGTGGGTCGGCATGGTCCCGCTTTGTCGCCAGGAGGGCCAAGGTGAGGTGCTCGCGCACCAGACGCTCGACCAGGTCGGCATCGTGTTCGGGCAACCCGATGGCCAGCACCGCCTCGCGGGCGATCGGCGCCCCGACCGCGGCATGCCGACTGCCAGCGCCCGGCAGCTTCCCGATGTCGTGGAACAGCGCGCTCAGCAACAGGATGTCGGGTCGTTCCACCCGACTCAGGTGCCGCTGGGCCTCGACCACGGTCTGCACCGAGTGCCGATCGACGGTGAATCGGTGCACCGGGTTGTGCTGCGGCCGCGCCCGGATCGGCTCCCAGCTGGGGATCCAGCGGGCGATGCAGCCGGCCAGGTCGAGTGCCTCCCACACCGGCAGCAGTCCGGCTCCGCTGGACAACATCTCCAGCAGCGCCTCTCGCGCTTCCGTCGGCCAGGGCACCGGAAGCGGAGGAGCCAGCCGTCCCAGGTTGTCCGCCGTGACGGGAGACAGCATGAGTCCCCGCGAGGCAGCGAGCGCTGCGGCGCGCAGCCCGGTCAACGGATCGCCCGCGCTGGCTCGCTGGCCGAGCGCCACCTCACTGCCGTGGATGATCAGGCCATGATCGGCCTCCACGTACTCGGGCATCCGCTCCCGGCGGCGGAAGCTCAGCACGCGACGTTGCGGCACCGCACCCTGCGCCGCGCGGACAGTGAGGTCCACGGCGTGGCCGATCGACCGGGCCGCCAGTGACACCTCCCGCCGCAGCTCGTCCGGTTCGTCGTAACCGAGCTGCGAAGCCACCGGCTCGACCTGCTCCTGCAGCAGCCGGTCCGAAGCACGGCCGGACGTCAGGTGAAGGGCATCCCGTACGTCCAGCAGCCGCTGATACGGCTCGCGTACGCCGGTGTGCGGCAGGTCGGTGAGCCAGGTGGCGGCCAGCGCCCGCAGCGACGTCATGTCCCGCAGCCCGCCCCGGGCCTCCTTGAGGTCCGGTTCCAGCAGGTACGCCGCGTCGCCGAACTGCTGCCACCGCTCACTGAGCGCGTCCACCAGCTCCGGCAGCCGGCGGCGGGCGTTGCCGCGCCAGGCGTCCAGCAGCACGGTCCGGGCGCCGGCCACCAGAGCCGCGTCGCCGGCGACCAGGCGAAGGTCGAGCAGGCCGACCCCGGCGCTCAGCTCCTGGCCGGCCACCTCGGCGCACTCGGCCGGCGTGCGCACGGAGTGGTCGATCCGCACCCGGGCGTCCCACAGCGGATACCACAGGCGTCTGGCAAGCTCGTCCACGGCGCTGCGATCACGGCCCTCATGAAGCAGCACCAGGTCCAGGTCCGACCGCGGACCCAGCTCGCGCCGGGCGAGGCTACCCACGGCGGCGAGCGCGACGCCGCCGTCCGGAGCCCCGGCGGCGGCGTACAGCTCGGCCAGCACAGATTCAACGCACTCGGTGACCGAACGCCGACGATCCGGCCCTGCGGTGGTTTCCCACCCGGACCGGATCGCGACGTTGAGGCGCTCGCTGGTTAGGTCACGCTTCAGAGCGCGTCCAGCCCGCGCTCCCCGGTTCGTACGCGAACGATGTCGTCCACCGGAACCGACCAGACCTTGCCGTCACCGATGCGGCCGGTCCGAGCGCTCTTCACCAGGACGTCGATGATGTCTTTGGCATCGTCGTCGTCCACGAGCACCTCAAGTCTCACCTTGGGCACCAGATCGACGGTGTACTCCGCCCCCCGGTAGACCTCGGTGTGGCCCCGCTGACGTCCAAAGCCACTGGCCTCGCTGACCGTCATGCCCTCGATTCCGAAGGACTCGAGCGCGGTCTTCACTTCCTCCAGCATGTGCGGCTTGATGATCGCGGTCACGAGCCTCATGCCGACACCTCCTCATCCTGGTTGGTACGGACCCCATCTTCGGTCCGCTTGGGGGTACCACCGAACGACACACCCCGCAGGCTGGCGCCGAGCGTGCCCAGATCGTAGCCCGTCTCGGCGTGCTCAGCGGAGTCGACGCCTTCGAGCTCGTCCTCGCTGCTGACCCGGAAGCCGATGGTCTTGTGCAGGGCGAAGCCGATGACGAAGGTCAGGATGCCGCTGTAGAGCAGGACCGCGAAGGCTCCGACGGCCTGCCGCCACAGCTGGTCGAGGCCGCCGCCGTAGAACAGTCCGCTCACGCCGGCCGGCGCCGCCTCGGTGGCCAGCAGGCCGATGGCCAGGGTGCCCCACAGGCCGCCGATCAGGTGCACCCCGACCACGTCGAGCGAGTCGTCGTAGCCGAGCTTGTACTTCAGGCCGACCGCCAGCGCGCAGAGCACGCCGGCGAGGGCGCCGATGATGATCGCGCCGATCGGCGAGACCGATGAGCAGGACGGGGTGATGGCGACCAGACCGGCCACGACACCCGAGGCACCCCCGAGAGAGGTGCCGTGACCGTCACGGATCCGCTCGGTGATCAACCAGCCGAGTGCCGCCGCTCCGGTGGCGACCATGGTGTTGACCCAGACCACCGCGGCGGTGTTGTTGGCCGCCACCGCCGAGCCGGCGTTGAAGCCGAACCAGCCGAACCACAGCAGGCCGGCGCCCAGCATGACCAGGGTCAGGTTGTGGGGCCGCATCGGCTCCTTGCGCCAGCCGATCCGCTTGCCCAGCACGATGGCCAGGGCCAGGCCGGCGATGCCGGCGTTGATGTGCACCGCGGTGCCGCCGGCGAAGTCGATCGCCGCCAGGTCGTTGGCGATCCACCCGCCGACGTGGGTGATCGCGCCGGCGTCGTCGGTCAGGGTGAAGTCGAACACCCAGTGCGCGACCGGGAAGTAGACGATCGAGACCCAGATGCCGACGAAGATCATCCAGGTGCTGAACTTGGCCCGGTCGGCGATGGAGCCGGAGATCAGGGCCACGGTGATGATGGCGAACACGGCCTGGAATCCGACGAAGGCCATGGCCGGGAGAGTGGCGGCCTCGTCCTCGGCCATCAGACCGTTGAGGCCCAGGAACTCGGTCGGGTTGCCGAGCAGACCGAAGCCGATGTCGTTGCCGAAGGCGAAGGAGTAGCCGTACAGCACCCAGAGCACCGAGACCAGAGCGAGCGCCCCGAAGCTCATCATCATCATGTTGAGGACGCTC
>DASQVF010000055.1:0-4559 GCA_035640915.1 Propionibacteriaceae bacterium | reverse complement strand
CGCCACGCGCTCGAGGAGTTGGCGGTCGTGCCCGAGGCGGTGCTGTTCGTCGCGGGTTCGCCGAACGACCTCATCGGTGCGAGAGCGGTCGGAATGCCGGTGTGGTGGCACAACCGAGTCCACCTCGACCGGGGCGCTGCGCCATCGCCGATCGCCGAGCATGACACGATCAGGCCGCTCCCGGCTGCGGTGCTGGGCTGACCTCGCGGCGTCACCGCTCCTCACTGCGGAGTCGTCAGCGTGGGTCGTCGCCATGGCGACGGCCCACGCTGACGAGTCGGAGAGTCAGGCCGGAGCCTGCGGCAGGGTCGCGGTCAGCGAGGTGGGCCCGCCGTCGGGTGAGGAGACGGTGAGGGTGCCGTCCACTCCCCGCAGCCGGTCGGCCAGTCCCGCCAGTCCCTGGCCGCGGGCCAGCGAAGCCCCGCCGACCCCGTTGTCGGTCACGTTGATCACCGCCAGGGCGCCGAGGCTGCGTACCTCCACCGCCGCCTGCGTGGCGCGGCTGTGCTTCTCCAGGTTGGCCAGCGCCTCCGCGATCACGAAGTACGCCGCGTTCTGCCCGGCATCGGTCAGCGCGACCGGCTCGACGTCCACCGAGGTCGGAACGCTGCCCCGCGCCGCCAGTGCGGTCACGGCGGCCTCCAGCCCCTGCTCGGTCAGGATCGGCGGAGCGATGCCGCGGGACAGGGTGCGGATCTCGGCCAGAGCGTCCTGTGACTGCTGCCACGCCTCGTCGAGGAGGGCACGGGCCTGCGTCGGGTCGTCGTCCAGCCGGCGCTGCGCGGCCGAGATGTCCATCCCCAGACGGACCAGGCGCTGCTGTGGCCCATCATGCAGGTCCCGCTCCAGCCGGCGCAGCGTGTGCACCTCGGCCTCGCCGGCCGCGGACCGGCTCTCCGTCAGCTGGCTGACCTGTGCCCGCAGGGCCGACCGCTCGTCCACCAGCAGCGCGCGGGCCACCGCCGTGTGCAGGCCGATCAGGCCACGGAGCACGATCGGCGTGGTCAGCACCAGCAGAATGCCCAGCACGGTGTTGAAGGTGATGTCGACGAACCGTCCGGGGTAGCCGAGCAACGCCGGCAGACCGGTGTCGTTCTCCGGCAGCCACTGGCTCCAGAACCAGTAGGTCAGCCCGCCCGGTCCGCCGACCGCCCACGTCACCGCGATCGAGAAGGTGATGGTGGACAGCACGAACCCGACCAGCACGTGCAGCAGGTCCCGCCAGGACTGCGCGCTGCCCAGCCGGCGCAGCTTGCCGACGACGCCAGTCCCGGAGACGGGATAGACGGGGGCGGGCAGCTCAGTTCCCGCGTACCCGAGCAGGGCCCGGGTCATCCGGGCCGACCAGCCGGCGACGACGAGGCCGGCCATCAGCACGAACAGACCCACGAAGATCACGATGGTGCCGGCCCCGGCGCTGACCAGGGTGACGCAGACCACGAACGCGGCCAGATGCACCACGAACAGGCCGACCAGCGAAGCCAGGTTGCGGCCGGCTCCCTTGATCGTCGCGGTCACGGCATCATCCTCCTCCGGCCGGTCCGGCGGCGCGCTCGACGGCAGTACGTCGTAGAGGTCGAGGACCTCGGTGGGCTCACGGGACGGGCTTGTTGTGGTCATGCCTCCACTCTCGGCGAGCAGCGATCGTGATCCCATCCGGCTGCCTGGCCAGGTGCTCCGGGGGTTAACCCCACCCCGGCCCGAAAAGGCTTGACCTCATGTCAGCGCGAGGTTCTACAGTCGGCGACCATGAGCATGGAGTTCGCGGCCTGGAACTCGCTGTACAGCGTGATGACGGCCCAGCAGGAGCGCCGTCCCTTCTCCTGGGCGACCGTACGCCGCATCCTGGCCTTCGCCCGGCCCCGGCGGCGGATGCTCGCCGGGTTCATCGCGCTCAGCGTCGTCGGGGCGATCCTGGCCGTGGCGACCCCGCTGCTGGCCGGCCGGGTGGTGGACGCCCTGGTCAACCAGCAGTCGTTCACCCTGGTTTGGCAGCTGGCCGTGCTGATCGCGGTGATCGCCGTCGCCGAGGCCGGGGTCGGCCTGCTGGGCCGCTGGATGTCGGCCCGGATCGGTGAGGGGCTGATCCTGGATCTGCGCCAGGCGGTCTTCGACCACGTCCAGAAGATGCCGATCGCGTTCTTCACCCGCACCCGGACGGGTGCGCTGGTCAGCCGGCTCAACAACGACGTCATCGGAGCGCAGCGGGCCTTCTCCGACACGCTGTCCGGGGTGGTCGGCAACCTGGTGGCCCTAGTGCTGACCCTGGCGGTGATGCTGCAGATCTCCTGGCAGATCACCGTGCTCGCGCTGGTCCTGCTGCCGATCTTCGTGCTCCCGGCGCGCCGGATGGGTCGCCGGCTGGCCCGGATGGAGATGGAGTCGGCCAACCACAACTCGGCGATGAGCACCCAGATGACCGAGCGGTTCTCCGCCCCGGGCGCCACCCTGGTCAAGCTGTTCGCCCGTCCGGAGCGCGAGTCGGCAGAGTTCGGCGCGCGAGCCACGCGGGTGGCCGACATCGGCGTCCGGACCGCGATGGTGCAGATGGTCTTCATGACCGCGCTGATGCTGGTTTCCTCGCTGGCGCTGGCCCTGGTCTACGGGCTGGGCGGGTTCTTCGCGCTGCGCGGATCGCTGGAGCCCGGCTCGGTGGTCGCCCTGGCCCTGCTGATCACCCGGCTGTACGCGCCGCTGACCGGGCTGGCCAGCGCCCGGGTCGAAGTGATGAGCGCGCTGGTCAGCTTCGAGCGGGTGTTCGAGATCCTGGACCTGAAGCCGTTGATCACCGAGAAGCCGGACGCGGTGTCGGTGCCGGACGGACCGGTCGGGGTGGAGTTCGCCCACGTCAGCTTCGCCTACCCGGCGGCCGACCGGGTCTCGCTGGCCTCTCTGGAGGAGGTCGCGGTGCTGGACAGCCGCGGTGAGGTCGAGGTGCTGCACGACATCAGCTTCCGCGCCGAGCCGGGTCAGGTGGTGGCGCTGGTCGGCTCGTCCGGCGCCGGCAAGTCGACCATCGCCTCGCTGCTGGCCCGGCTGTACGACGTCGACTCGGGCTCGGTGTCCATCGGTGGCATCGACGTCCGGGACCTCGCCTTCGCCTCGCTGCAGCAGACCCTCGGCCTGGTCACCCAGGACGGGCACCTGTTCCACGCCTCGGTGCGGGACAACCTGCTGCTCGCCAAGGAGTCGGCCACCGACGAGGAGCTCTGGGACGCGCTCCGCCGGGCCCGGCTGGCCGACCTGGTCGCGGACCTCCCCGACGGGCTGGACACGGTGGTCGGGGAGCGGGGGTACCGGCTGTCGGGCGGCGAGCGGCAGCGGCTGACCATCGCCCGGCTGCTGCTGGTGCACCCCCGGGTGGTGATCCTGGACGAGGCCACGGCCCATCTCGACTCGACATCGGAGATCGCGGTCACCGCCGCACTGGCCGAGGCCCTGGAAGGGCGTACGGCGCTGGTCATCGCCCATCGGCTGTCCACAGTGGTCTCCGCCGACCTGATCCTGGTGGTGGAGGGCGGCCGGATCGTCGAGCGCGGCCGGCACCGCGACCTGCTGGCGGCCGGCGGCCGTTACGCCGAGCTGTACCGGACCCAGTTCGAGCGCTCGGGTTCCTCCACGGCCGAGATGTCTGGCGCTCAGGGCGCTATGGCACCCTGAGCGGCCGCCGACTCGGCAGCCAGGGGCAGCGTCACGGTGAACCTGGTCTGCCCCGGCACGCTGCTGACCGCCACCCGGCCGTGATGGGCCTCGACCACCGCGGCCACGATGGCCAGCCCGAGTCCGGTGCTGCCGCCGGCGGCGGCGCCCGGCGTACGTACCCGGCTGACGTCGGCCCGGGTGAACCGCTCGAACACCCGCGGCTGGATGTCCGCCGGGATTCCCGGCCCGTCGTCGGTCACGGTGAGCACCGCCTCGCCACCCTCGACAGCGACGCCGGTCTCCACCGACGTGCCGGGCGGGGTGTGGGTCCGGGCGTTGGCCAGCAGGTTGGTCACCACCTGGTGCATCCGGTTGCGGTCGGCCAGCGCGACCACTGGCTCCTCGGGCACGGAGAGTCGCCAGACGTGGTCCGGACCGGCGGCCCGGGCGTCGCTGACCGCGTTGACGACCACCTCGGCCAGATCGATCGGCTGCAGGTCGAGGTAGGGACCGGAATCCAGCCGGGCCAGTAGCAGCAGGTCCTCGACCAGGTGGGACATCCGGTCCGCCTCGGACTCCACCCGGGACATCGCGTAGGCGGCGTCGCCCGGCATCTCCTCCCGACTGGGCCGGGTCAGCTCGGCGTAGCCGCGGATCGCGGCCAGCGGGTTGCGCAGCTCGTGGGAGGCGTCGGCGACGAACCGGCGCACCTTGGTCTCGCTCGCCTGGCGGGCGGCCAGCGCGTCCTCGACGTTGTTGAGCATGTGGTTGAAGGCTTGACCCACCCGGCCCACCTCCGAGGCCGGGTCGGCGTCGGCCGGCGGCACCCGCACGGCCAGCGCCACCTCGCCGCGGTCCAGCTCGAGCTGGGACACCTGCTGGGCGGTGGCGGCGACCCGGTTCAGCGGCCGCAGGCT
>DASQVF010000054.1:0-10851 GCA_035640915.1 Propionibacteriaceae bacterium | reverse complement strand
AGCGCTGGACCATCGAGGTCGGGGACCGCGTCACCTCCGAGCAGATCGTGCCCTGCTGGCAGTGTCGCTACTGCCGTCGCGGCCAGTACTGGATGTGCGCGCCGCACGCCATCTACGGGTTCAAGCGGCGTACGCCCGGGGCCATGGCCGAGTACATGGTCTTTCCGGCCGATGCCCTGGTGCACAAGGTGAGCGACCAGCTGTCCGCCGCCCACGCCGCCTTCATCGAGCCCCTGTCCTGCGCCCTGCACGCGGTGGAGCGGGGCAACATCGGGCTCGAGGATGTCGTTGTGGTCGCCGGCTGCGGACCGATCGGCCTGGGCATGGTGGCCGGCGCGGCGGCCAAGTCACCGGCCTCGGTCATCGCCCTGGATCTCGCCGACGCCAAGCTCGCCCTGGCCGAGAAGTGCGGGGCCACCCTCACCCTCAACATCGCCACCGACGATGTCGCCGCCGCGGTCAGCGACCTGACCGGCGGCTACGGTGCCGACGTCTACCTGGAGGGCAGCGGCCACCCGTCGGCCGTGGGTCAGGGCCTGCAGCTGCTGCGCAAGCTGGGCACCTACGTGGAGTACAGCGTCTTCGGCTCCGACGTGACCGTCGACTGGTCGATCATCTCCGACGACAAGGAGCTGGACGTCCTCGGCGCCCACCTCGGCCCGCACTGCTGGCCCGCCGCCGGCCGGATGCTCGAGTCGGGCCGGCTGCCGTTGGCCGAGATCGTCACCCACCAGCTGCCCCTGAGCGAGTTCCAGCAAGGTCTCGACCTGGTGGCGGACGGCTCCGCTTCGATCAAGGTGTCGCTGCTGCCCGGTGGCTGAGCGGTTGCCGGGAATCCAGCACAATGGGCGCCATGGTCAACGCGAGTGATCGGGTCCGCGCGATCCTGGTGGCGGTATTCGCCGTCACCCAGGTCCTGTCCGCACCGACCACGTCGGCGCTGTTGGGCCCGTCGGCCGACCAGGGGCCGATCTCCGACGCCAACCTCAGCCCGGTCACGCCGGCCGGGTGGGCCTTCACCATCTGGGGCCTGATCTACCTGGGCTCGCTGGTGCTCGCGGTCTACCAGCTGCTTCCCGGCCAGCCGGAACGGCGGGTGCACCGGCGGACCGGCTGGTGGCTGGCCGGCGCCTTCGCGGCGAGCACCGTCTGGGTCCCCATCTTCGGCACCCGCGAGATCTGGGTCTCGCAGGTGGTGATCGTGATGCTGGTGGTCTGCCTGCTGTTCGCCACCGTCGGGTTCAGCCGCTCCGGACCGGCGGCGGGCGCGGCCGAGCAGTTCGCCTTCCGGCTGCCCATCACCGTCTACCTGGGCTGGGCCACGCTGGCCTGCTTCGCCGGTTTCGGCACCACCTTCCGGTCTCTCGGCATGCCGCAGGACGCGGGCTGGGCCAGTGACCTCGGGGTGGCGCTGGTGCTGAGCGCGACCATCGCCTCGCTCTTCGTGATCGGGCGGCTGTCGGCGGTGGCCGGCTTCGTCTTCGCCGCCTGCTGGGCCCTGGTCGCGGTGGCCGTGGCGACGTACACGAACGAGGTCCGGCTGGCCGCGGTGCTCGCCCTGGTGGTCCTGCTGGCGGTGCTGTTCGGCCGGACCATCCGCAGCGACGCGCGGCGTACGATCCTGCTCGGTTGATCGCCGACCTGATCGCGGAGATCTGGCGCCGGGCAACGTCGGTACAGCCGATCCCGCCGCCCGCCGTCGTCGCGCTGACCGCCGTGGCGGCCCTGGCGCTGGTCATGACGCGGGCGGTGTGGCCGTACACCCGGGTGCTGGTGACGATCACCCACGAGGCCGGACATGCGGTGGTCGCCCTGCTGGCCGGTCGGCAGCTGGAGGGCATCCGGCTGCACTCCGACGCCTCCGGGCTCACGGTGTCCAGCGGACGGGCCAGCGGCCCCGGGATGGTGGCGATGCTGCTGGCCGGCTATCTCGCGCCGGCGCTCGTCGGGCTGGGTGCCGGCGGGCTGCTGATCTCCGGGTTCAGCCTGGGGCTGCTCTGGCTGCTGGTGATCCTGCTGGCGGTGATGCTGCTGCAGATCCGCAACTTCGCCGGCTTCGGCATCGTCGTGGTGGTGGGAGCCGCCCTGGTCGCGGTGAGCTGGTACGCCCCGGCGCCGGTTCAGTCCGGGGTGGCATACCTCGTCACCTGGATCCTGCTGCTGTCGGCCCCGAAGCCGGTGCTGGAGCTGATCCGGATGCGGCGGTACGGCCGCGCCCCCCACTCCGACGCGGATCAGCTCGCCCGGCTCACCCGGGTGCCGGCCGAGCTCTGGATAGCGCTGTTCCTGGTGCTGAACGGCCTCGGTCTGCTACTCGGCGTTGCCCTGCTGCTGCCGGCGGTGGTCGACGTCCTGGTCGAGCTGCTGCCGGCTGCGAGCTGAGCCGCGCTCGTCGAGCGACGGGTGGGAGAAGTCAACATAAAGCCCGCCGCGAGCCGAGGCTCGCAGCGGGCTGGTTGTCGTCGCCGGCGTGGGGTCAGCGGAGCGCGTCGGTGCGCTGGCCGACCAGAATCAGCTCGTCCCGCATGGTCGGCGTCGCGGCGTTGCTGATCGCGTACTCCAGGGCCTTGCGGGTGCGGATGGACTCACGGCGGCTCTTGATGGCCTGCGCGAGGCGGAACATCGCGGCACTTCCCTTCACTTATCTTGGATGTCAAACTCTTCGAATTCGAAGTCTACTCGGACAACGCTGCCCTCCACGCGGATATTCCGGAGGTCGAGTCGGGCTCCCGCACGCTCGCGAGCGTCGGGCCTAGCCCTTCGATTGGACGACCGAGCGAGCACGGCAAACGCTCTTCCGCCGTGCGAGTGCGAGAGGAAGGAGAAGGTTAAGGGCGGCGGGCGAGCGAGAACGTCATGCCGCTTGGCCGTAGCGGCGGTCCGACAGCACGACGCCGGCCCGCTCGAGCTCGGCCTCGACCCGGAAGCGCTCGATGTCGCGCTCCACGCCGATGGACTCGCCGTCCAGCTCGTGCTCGATGCTCAGCATCGCGCAGATCTGCATCATCAGCCGGTCGTACGCCAGCCGGTTGCCCATCTGGTGGGCGGCGGATCGGTGCTCGTCCTGGCCGAGCAGTGCCCGCAGTCGGCGCAGGTCGGCCGCCAGCCGCTCCAGCGGAATCCCCTGCTGGTCGCGCAGCGCTCGGACCGCCTGGCGATGCTCGGCCTTCTCGGCCCGCTTCTCGCACCAGCGGCTGATGCTCGCGTCCCAGCGGCCGGCGACCAGGTCCCAGACCAGTACGCAGCCGATGGGCACCAGCACCATGACGGACACGGCAATGGCCCCAAGCACCACCTGGGACATGTCCGCCATGACAGAACCTTAGGTCGGGCCCAGTGGGTTCACAACACGGGCCTCAGGCCGGTGAAGGAACCGTCACCTCGCTCCAGAAGCGACACATCAGTATACGGAGACGTGCACGTGGTCGTAGTGGTTGGCGGACGCCGAGCCGCGATCGGACATCGGTCGCCAGCCGTCGGAGGAGCGCTGCACCGTCCAGATCTTCTGGTAGTAGATGACCTCGCTGACTCCCAGCCGGGAGGCGTTGGCCCGGGTCCAGTTGGCGATGTCCCAGCCCACGGAGGAGTCGGAGATCATCACGTCGACCGCCTGGCCACTGCCGTGGAACCCACCACTCCCGGGGCGCCGGCCGCCGAAGGAGCTGACCTGGGGGTAGCGGTCGCAGATGGCGCGATAGACCTTGATCGCGTTCGGGACCAGGCCGGACTCGATCGAGGAGCTCTTGGAGCAGGGGCTGGTCGAGATGCCCCCGCCACTGCTGGTGCTGCCGCCGGAGGTGCTGCCGCCGGAGGTGCTGCCGCCCGAGGTGCTGCCGCCGGAGGATGACGACTCCACCACCGGCTTCTCGTCGGAGAGGTACTTGTTGCTGATCCAGCGACCGCGGTCGTTGTGGGAGATGTAACGGAAGCCGTTATAGACCGACTTGGTGACCGAGACCTTCTCGCCGGCCTTCAGCACGTCGACCACGTCGGACTCGAAGTCGGGCGCGGTTCGGACGTTGAGGCTGGCGGTGGCGTACTTCGTGTCGACGACCTTGAGCGCCGGGGTGGGCGCCGGCTTGGGCGTGGGCTTCGCGACCGGCTTCACCGTCGCCGTGGCCTTGGGCTTGGGCTTGGGCGTGGCCTTGGGGGTGGCCTTGGGCTTCGCCTTGGCCATGGCCTTCGGCTTGGCGGAGGCGGTACGCGTCGGCTTCGCGGTGGGCGTCGGAGTGGGCGTACGCCTCAGGTTCGGCTCGCGACTTGCGGACGGACTGTCCACCGCGGCGAGCGGCTGGTCGACCGCTGGCGCCGGATAGGCGGTCTGCGGCTCGTCGCCCGGCCAGGTCGCCATGGCCACACCGAGGCCCAGGACCCCCACCATGACCGAGGGCACCGCCACTCGGGAGACTCGCACTGCCAGTGATGCCTGTACTGCCCTACGCGGACGTGGATGAACCACGGAACAACCCCACTCCCCCGAGTGTCGAGATCAAAACGTTATCTTGCGCGAAGCGAGTGTAAACAGAAGGTCGCGGAAAAGGCCAACCCTCGGCCACGGATTTGTCATGGCAGATTCCTTTCGTTGGGCGACATGTTTGCCACTGGTGGCAGAAGTCGGGCGAGAGAAGGATTACTGCCATGACCGGACTGCTGCTGCTCCTCCTCCTTGTCGCCGCGCTCACGCTCGCGCTGGAAGCGCACCATCGCCACATCCGCCGGGAGGGCCCGGCGGGGATCGACGCCGAGGTTCGGCGCGAGCTCCGCGTCCTCGGCCTGTGACCCACGTCACCTCGGCGTCCTCCCCCCAGACCGCTTCCACTTCCCGCTAGCTGCTCCTTCTTTCCGCCGCATGCAGCGCGCGGGAAGTGGGAGTGGCTGGCGGGAAGTGGGCGGTTGCGGGCGGCGCGATGGCAGCCCGCGGCGGCAGCCCCTCGACAGCCGTCACTTCCGCCCCAGGCGATGGTCCCCGTCAGCTCGTGCTCGGTAGGTTGAGTCTCCACTGTTGCGACGGCGAAGGGCTCACCGCGGATGACCTCCTACGACACGATCGTGATCGGCGCCGGCCAGGCCGGGCCGGGTGTTGCGGCCGCCCGGGTGGGTGAGGGGAAACGGGTCGCGATCATCGAGATGGCCCGGGCCGGGGGCACCTGCCTCAACCACGGCTGCAAGCCGACCAAGACGCTGCGGGCCAGCGCGGTCGTCGCCCACACCGCGCGGCGAGCGGCGGACTACGGCGTCCAGACCGGCGAAGTGAGCGTCGACTTCGGCACCGCCATCGGCCGGGTCCGGTCGATCATCGGGGAGATGCAGCGGTCGCTGGACGAGTGGATCGCCTCCGTCGACGGGCTGGACTACGTCATGGGCACCGCGCAGCTGCGGACCGATCCCGACGGCCGGCAGCACGAGGTGACCGTCAACGGGCAGGTGTTCACCGCGCCGGAGATCCACCTCAACGTCGGCGCCCGGGCCTCGCGGCCACCGATCGACGGTCTCGACTCCGTTCCGGTCATGACCGAGGTGGAGCTGCTGGCCCTCAACGAGTTGCCCGAGCACCTCCTCATCGTGGGCGGCGGCTACATCGGCTGCGAGTTCGGCCAGATGTTCCGCCGCTTCGGCGCCGAGGTGACCATGATCGCCGGCGGCCCGCTCGCCCCGCAGGAGGACGACGACGTACGGCAGATCCTCGCCGACACCTTCGCCGAGGAGGGCATCTCCGTCATTCCTCGCAACCTGACCGGAGTTCGGCCGCACGCCGACGGCATCGAGGCCGCCGTCGACGACGGGACCACGGTGGTCGGCAGCCACCTGCTGCTGGCCACCGGCCGGGTGTCCAACTCCGACCTCCTCGGCGACCACGGCGTGACCACCGACGAGAAAGGCTTCTTCGTCGTCGACGGGCGGTTCGCCACCTCCGTCCCCGGCGTCTGGGCCCTCGGCGACGTCAACCGGCACGGCGCCTTCACCCACACCGCCTACCAGGACGCCCAGATCCTGCTCGAGCCGCCGCGTACCGTCGACGGCCGGGTCCCGACGTACGCCATGTTCACCGATCCGCCGCTGGGCCGGGTGGGCATGAACACCGAGCAGGCCCGGGCCTCGGGGCGCAAGGTGCTCAAGGCCGAGATCGGGATGGGAAGCGTCAGCCGGGCGATCCTGGAGTCGGAGACCATCGGCGTGCTGCGGATCCTGGTCGACGGTGACACTGAGGAGATCCTCGGCGCCACGATCCTGGGCCGCAGCGCCGACGAGCTGATCCAGCTCATCGGAGTGGCGCAGCAGGCCGGCGTGCGCTACCCGACGGTGCGCGACGCCCTGCCGATCCACCCGACCATGTCCGAGTACGTCCCTTCGGTGCTCCGGTCGCTGGAGCCGCTGTGACCTACTTCTCCTCCTACGCCGAGCCGGCCGAGGGCTTCGCGGTCGCCGCAGGTCGGGAGCACGGGTTGCGGCGACTGGTGCTGGCGGCCGGGCGTCTCGGGCCCGGGCAGGGCGGGCCGCTGCACCTGCACCACGGCGAGGAGATCCTGCGCATCCTCTCCGGCGAGGCCGTGGTTCAGGTCGGGGAGGAGCAGCGGCGCTGTGGACCGGGCGACGTGGTGATCATCCCGGCCGACGTGCTGCACGGCTTCGTCACCACGACCCAGGTCGCCATGGAGGTGGTGGCGGAGCTCGACGCCGGGCAGGTCTTCCCGGTGACCGACGACCGGGGCGAGCCGGTCCTGGTCGAGGTGTACCGGGCCGACATGCCGTGGAGCCGGCGCCCGCCGGTCGGCTTCGACTGGACCAGCGACGAGCGGATGGCCGAGGTGGTCGACCGCGGGTTTGCGCCCGGCCCGATCGACTGACGCGGTCACACCTCGGCCGGTGGTCCGGCGGCGCGCGGGCTGCGCTTGTAGTCGGAGACGTAGCGGCTGTCGGCGTCCCAGAAGCGCCACCGCCGGTCGGCCTCCACCGACACCCCGACCCGGGGGCCGGCCAGGATCGTCTTCGGCGGCGGGCCCGGCTCCAGCCGGAGCGGGCCGCCGTCCAGCAGGTACGCGCCCTTGTGCTCGGCGGCGATGCCGAGAGCCTGGGTCAACCGCCCGGGCCCCCGGGCGAGGTCACGGTCACGGGCCCGGCCGCGCCGCTGCCGAGCCACCTCCAGCCCGTCGACCACCTCGCCGGAGCGCAGCAGCACCCCGGAGGCCAGGCCGTCGGGCCCGCAGATCAGGTTGGCCGCCCAGTGCATGCCGTAGCTGAAGTACACGTACAGGTGCCCGGGCGGGCCGAACATGACCGCGTTGCGCACCGTGCGGCCGCGGTATGCGTGCGAGGCCGGGTCCGAGGCACCGTCGTACGCCTCCACCTCGGTAAGCCGGACCGCCACCGGACCGTGCCGCAGCAGCGCGCCGAGCAGGGTCGGGGCCACCTCGTCCACCGGCCGGGCCAGGTCCCAGCTCACGCGTCCTCCTCGCTGACGCTCGTAGGCCGCGTTCCCGTCGGTGCTGTGCTAGATGGTGAGCTCGCAGGCTCGCTCACTGGCAGCACCTCCACCGTGCCCGCCGACCCGTCCACCCGTACCCGGTCGCCGGTCCGCAGCCGCATCGTCGCGTTGCCGCAGCCGACTACTGCGGGGATGCCGAGCTCCCGGGCCACGATCGCGGCGTGGGACAGCGGCGCGCCGACGTCGGTGACCACGGCGGCCAGCCGCGGGAACAGCGGCGTCCAGCCGACGTTGGTCACCGTGGTGACCAGCACCTCGCCGCTGCCGAGCTCCCCGCCGTCGGCCGCATCGGTCAGCACTCGGACGACGCCCTCCACCACGCCGGACGAGCCGGGGAACCCCCGTACGGTGTCCGCGGCCGGCCGCCGGTCCCCGGCGACGAAGAGGTCCAAGCGACGGTCCGGGTCGGCGGCCCAGGCGTACGGGTCGAAGCGGCCGCGGATGAGCGGCGGGTAGGGCGGCAGGGCGGCGTAGCCCGCGTAGGCCTTCCGCCGCTCGGCGATCAGCCGGGGCCCGATGGTCTCGCCGCGGAGCAGGCGGACGATCTCGGCGGCGTCCAGAAAGAAGACGTCATCGCCGAGCCCGGTCAGCGCGCCGGCGCGCCGGACGAAGCTGCGCAGCACCCAGAAGTAGCGGATCACCTCGCTCCGGGCCCGCTCGCGGTCGCGGGCGATCCGGGTCCAGACGGCGAGCTGGCGGCCCAGCATCTTGGCGTGCCACGGGTGCCGCCGCTCCAGCTCGGTCCAGGCCTCCTCCCGTCGCCGTTGCTGCTGCTGCAGCAGGTCGGCGTACGCCGGTCCGGTGGACCCCGCCCGCTGGGCCAGCTGCTCGTCGATCCAGTCCGGATCCTCGGCCGGTCGGGGCGTCGAGATCTCGAACTCGTGCGGCCCCCGGTGCCCGTAGCGCCGGTTGAAGGTGTCCCGGTCGATCTCCCCCCGGGCCAGCTGGTCCAGCCCGTCGAGCAGCCCGAGGCTGGCCAGCTGCCCGGCCTGCCCCCCGCCGAGGCCGGAGGTGAGCGCGTTGGCCCCCGCGTCGCCGAGCAGCCGTTGCAGCCGCATCCGGGTGGTCACGAAGGACGCGCCACTGGACCGGGTGGCCGCCGAGAGCATCCAGCTCACCCGATGGAACTCGGGGTTCAGCGTGTCGGTCCACAGGCCGGCCAATGCCCTCGGGTCGCCGATCCCGTCGATCTCGGCCCGGCGCCGGTCGCAGAGCTCGGGATGGGCGGCGAGGTAGCTGTTGAGCACCTTCACGTCCCGGCGCGCCTCGCTGATCACGTGCACCGCCATCGGCGCCACGGCCCGCAGGATCCTCAGTCGGCCGGCCGGGACCGGCGGGATCTCCAGGTCCGCCGGGAGCTGCCCGAACACCTCAGCGGTCAGGGTGCGGAAGCGACCCTCGCTAACACCGACCGCCCCGGACAGGGCCTTCATCACACTGACATTGAGGTAGATCCGGCCGCCGATCCGCCCCCAGCCCCGGTAGGGCGGCACCGACGCCGTGGCCATGGCGTCGGTCATGAACACCTGCACCATCGACCAGGTCGCCGGCGTCATCACGTCCGGGATCGCCTCGCCGACGTTGGTGTTGGTCCACAGGAAGTCGCCGGTTCGGCTGTCGTTCCACGGGTCGCGGTCGATGCGCCCTGAGCCTGTCGAAGGGGCTTCGACAAGCTCAGCCCGCATTGTGGTGATCGGCCGGGCCTGCACGATCCACAGGTCGTCGCCCGTCCGGCACCACTCCACGTCGACCGGCTCGGAGTCCAGCGCCTCGATGCGTACGCCGAGCCCGGCCAGCCGCTCGACCTGGGCATCGGTGAGGGTCGGCCGATCATGCCGAAGCTCGAGCACCAGAGATCGGTCCCGAAGCCGCCCGGACGCCCGGTCGACGGCGAAGGTGTCCGGGGTGACCTGCCCGCTGACCACCGCCTCGCCCAGGCCCCAGGCGGCGTTGACCGTGATCACGGCGTCGTCGCCGGTGATCGGGTCGACGGTGAACAGCACCCCGGCCGCGTCCGCGTCGACCATCCGCTGCACCACGACGGCCAGCCCCGGCTGGGTGCTGGAGTGCCGGGCGCGGTAGGCCACCGCCCGCTCGGTGTCCAGCGAGGCCCAGCACCGCTCGACCGCGGCCAGCACGTCGTCATCTCCGGCCACGTTCAGGAACGAGTCGTGCTGCCCGGCGTACGAGGCGTCGGCGGCGTCCTCAGTGGTCGCCGAGGAGCGCACCGCGACTGGCGGCGCACCCAGGGCCAGGTACGCGGCCGCAACGTCGGCGGCCACGTCCGTCGGCATCGATCCCGCGGCCGCGTACGCCCTGAACGCGTCGACCGTGACCACGAACCCGTCGGGCACAGGCAGGCCGGCCGACCACAGCCGGGCCAGGGACGCTCCCTTACCGCCCAGCTCCGCCCGGTCCCCGCCCTCGGCGAGCGAGCGGACGAATACGCGCTGAGCCTGTCGAAGCGTCGGGGATGGCCCTTCGACAGGCTCAGGGCGCATCTCGAGCCTGTCGAAGCGTCGGGGATGGCCCTTCGACAGGCTCAGGGCGCATCTCGGATGAGCTCAGTCGACCGTCACCCATTCCTTGCTCGCCGCGGAGCGCAGCATCGCGTCACAGATCTGCGCCGCCCGCAGCCCGTCGGCGAACGTCGGCAGGCCCTCGGGGCGCTCACCCTCGCCGTTGTACGCGTCCACCGCGGCGTAGGAGTCGGCCACGTAGCGCTCGAAGCACTGGGCGTAGCCCTCGGCGTGGCCGGCCGGCAGCATGGCCAGCCGGCGCTGCTCCGGCGAACCCTGGTTGGGGTCGCGGACCAGCACCTGCGAGCCGTACTCGGTGCCGATCCAGAGCTGCTCGGGGTGCTCCTGGTCGAACGCCGCGCTGGCCTCCATGCCGTCCACCTCCAGCCACAGCCGGTTCTTCCGGCCCGCGGAGAGCTGGCTGATCACCGCCGACCCGGCCACGTCGCGCTCGGTGCGGAACATGATCAGGGCACTGTCCTCGGTCTGCACGTCGATCATCGGTGCGTCGACCGGGGCGGCGCTGAACGCCGGGACGGTGCCGTCCGGTCGCTGCTTGATCGTGATCGAGGTGGTGGCGACCAGCGAGGTGATCCGCTCACCGCTGACCCACTCGGCCAGGTCGCACCAGTGCGAGCCGATGTCGCCGAACGCCCGCGACGGCCCGCCGGCCTTGGGGTCGACCCGCCAGCTGGTCGACCGGGGGTCGAGCAGCCAGTCCTGCAGGTAGTGGCCGTGCACCAGGTTGACCGCGCCGAAACCCGCCTCGTCCTGCACCCGGTGCCGCATCTCCCGGGCCATCGGGTGGAAGCGGTAGGCGAACGGGATGGTGTTGACCAGGCCGGTCCG